>DASTNU010000934.1:0-3167 GCA_035720605.1 Longimicrobium sp.
GGACTACCCGATGAGCGTGAAGAACGGGATCGTCCTGATGCACCGCAGCCCGCGCATGGACCTGGACGGCGACGGCCGCAATGAGATGTACCTGAAGATCCTGATGCACGGCGGCGAGATCATCCAGGCCGCGCTGGGCCCCATCCGCGTGGAGCAGAACTTCTCGCGGCCCAACGACGGGCTGGTGAAGTCGCTGGAGGCCGGCGGCGCCGACTTCCCGGCCATCGGCATCTGGCGGGTGTCGTGGAAGATCCAGACGGCGCTGGGCGCGGTGCTGACCGACCCCGACCAGCCGCTGATCTTCGGGCCCGCGCTGGTGAACCACTACCCGCCCGTGGGCACGCACTTCCACGCCACCACCGGCCCGGTGAAGCTGGTGCTGGAGCGCACCGGCGAGACGGTGGGCCGGCTGGTGCCGGGCGAGCTGACGGCGTTCGACATCGTGGTATCGAAGGACGACGAGATCTTCGCCGACATCCTGAACACGCCGCCCGACGACATCTTCGACATCTGGGACGAGCACCAGCACCGCGCGCACGTGGCGGTGGACGAGCGCGAGGCGCTTCCCGACCTGGCGCCCGCGCTGGCCGCCACGGTCTGACGCCGCCGTGGCCACGGAGCGGCGGCGGGAACGGGGGCGCGCGGCGGCCGGTCCGGCCGCCGCCGCCCCACCGCGCGCAACCCGCGCCCCGTCGCCGTGGCTGGACGAGGCGCGGCTGGCCGCCCTTCGCCCCGCGCGGCTGCCCGGCTCGGCCGAGGTGGTGGTGGTGGGCGGCGGGGTGATCGGGACGGCCGCGGCGTACTGGCTGGCGCGGGCGGGCGCGGAGGTGCTGCTCCTGGAGGCCCGCCTTCCCGCGTGGGGCGCCAGCGGCCGCAACGCCGGGCTGGTGCTGGGCGGCCCGGCGTCGCTGGAGATGGTGCGCGGGGTGATGGCCGACGAGGGGATCGACGCGGGGTGGCACGAGCCCGGGCACCTGGCGCTGGCCTCGTCGGCCGCCGTGCTGGAGCGCTTTCGGGCCGAGGCGGCCGCGCGGCCTCCCGGCGCGGCGCCGCTCGAGGTGCTGGACCCCGCCGCGTGCCGCGGGCTGCTGGGCACCCGCATCTCCCCCCGCTTTCACGGCGGGCGGTGGATGCCCCGGGCCGGCGCGCTGCACCCGGCGCGCTTCGTCCGCGGGCTCGCCGGGGCCGCGGCCCGGCACGGCGCGGCGGTGGCCGCCGGGACGACCGTCCGCGCGATCGCCGCGGCGCCGCGGGGCGGGGGATGGGAGGTGCGGACGCGGCGGAGGACGGTGCGGGCCCGGCAGGTGGTGCTGGCCTGCAACGCGCGCGGCGCGCGGCTCCTGCCCGCGCTCGCGCCCATCCTCTCCCCCTCGCGCGGGCAGATGCTGGCGACCCGCCCGCTGCCGCCGCTCTTCGGGCCCGGGATGGCGGTGGACTATGGCACGGTCTACTGGCGCCAGCTGGGGGACGGCTCCGTCCTGGTCGGCGGGTGCAGGGAGGCGGACCCGGAGGCGGAGCGGAGCGGCCGCGCGGCGGTGAACCCGCGCATCCAGGCGGCGCTGGAGGCGTTCCTCCCCGGCGCGTTCCCGGAGGTGGGGCCGGTCTCCGTCGCCCGGCGGTGGGCGGGGATCATGGACGCCACGCCCGACGGCCGGCCCCTGGCGGGCGCCTGGCCGGGGGCGCCCGGCGTGTGGATCGCGGCGGGGTTCGGCGGGCACGGGATCCCGCCGGCGCTGGCGGTGGGGAAGGCGCTGGCCCGCGCCATGGGGGAGGGCGCGCTTTCCCCGGAGCTGGCGGGGATGGACCCCGCGCGCTTCGCGCGGGCGGCCCCGTGCTGAGCCCCCCCTGCCTCCCGCTCCTCCTCCGCCCGTCGGCGGACGGCGCGGGCGCCCGCCGGATCGCCGCGGAGGTGCTGGGCTGGCCCGCGCTGGGCGGGGGGACGTACGACGCGGGGAACGCCGTGGTCGGCCTTGGCGCGGAGGCGGAGGACCGCATCGACCCGCATCCTCCGCCCCCGCTGAACCCGGCGTGCGAGCTGGAGGTGGTTCCCGCGGACTTCGACCTCGCCCTGCGGAGGCTCGCCGCCGCCCTGGGACGGGAGTGGGAGGCGCTGGCCGGGTCGGTGGCGGCGGACGCGCGGGGGCGCTTCCTCTCCTTCCACGACGCCGCCGGGAGCCTGGTGACGCTGATGCAGCCCACCTGGCGCGCGTGGACCGGGCGCTCGGGGCGGCGGCTGGGCCAGCTCCTCCGCGGCGCCGGCGGCGGAGACGGGCCGGAGGGCGAAGCGGGGTGGGCGGCGCGGGGGTCCGTCGCCGTGGGCGTCACCCTGCACGTCTCCTCGCTCCCGCGGGCGCTGGCGCTGTACCGCGACGCGCTGGGACTCGAGCCGCTGCGGGTGACGCCCCGCGAGGCGAGGCTCGACGCCGGGCCGCTGATCCTGACGCTCCGCGCCGAGCGGCGGGTGGGGATGGTGGCCGACGCCGCCCGCCGCGGCGCGCTGCGCGACCGCCTGGTCTTTCGCGTGGGCGACGTGGGGGACGAGGCGGCGGAGCTGGCTTCCCGGGGGATCGCGCTGGACCGCCGGGGAGACGCCGGCCGGCTGGCCGATCCCGACGGGCACCGGCTGGAATTCCGCGAGGCCGCCGCGGACGCCGGACGCGGCCACGCCCCGGTCCTGGAGCGGATCGCCGCGCGCCGCGCCGCCGGTTCCGCAACCCGCCACGCCGTGGAGGCGCCATGAGCCTGCGCAACGCACCCGTGCTGTACGTCTTCTACGAGACCAGCCGCATCCGCCAGCAGCGCGAGCTGTTCGAGTCGGTCATCGGCGTGCCGGTGATCGAGGTGGAGCCCCACCTGCCGCACCACCGCCACGGCGTGTTCAAGTACGACGGCGGCGGGGTCATCCTCTCGCACAACATGTCCGGCCCCAGCCGCTTTCGCCCGGGCGAGTCCGACGCGCTGGTCACCGTCTTCGCCGTCCCCGGGGACTGGTCCGACGACCGGCTGCTGGCGACGGGGATGGTGGAGCCGCACGCCGGCGGCGTCTACACCGACGCCGAGGGGCGGCACTTCGCCTTCGTCCCCACGCCGGGGGTGGAGCGCGCGGTGGTGGAGGAGCTGCGGCTGATCGTTCCCGACCTGGAGGCGGCGGCCGACTTCTACGGCGG
>DASTNU010000935.1:0-4986 GCA_035720605.1 Longimicrobium sp.
ACTTCGACACGTACTCGTTCGACTGGAAGGTGGACTACGTGGACGTGCTGGTGAACGGGCAGCAGTTCACCCGGCTGAACTTCAACGCCTGGCTGGGGCCCGGCACGGAGAACCCCAAGAGCGTCAGCCGCACCATCGGCAAGTGACCGGCGGGGTCTCCCGCGCCGACATCCTTTCCCCCGAGGAGGCTCCCATGCCCACCGAGACCACCGTAGGATTCGTGCTGATGCTGGACTCGTCCTATTCGATGTACGACGCGATCTCGCAGGTGGTGATCGACGCCAAGGCGTTCGTCCGGCAGGCGCTTCCCAACGACCAGTTCGGCGTGAACCAGTTCAACGACACCGGCACCTGGGTGTACCCCACGGGAAGCAGCCCCACCATCGTGACGGTGGGCCCCAGCCTGACGGAGACCGCCCAGGCGGCGCAGGCCATCCAGAGCTCCGTCGTGCCCGCAGGCGGCTACACCAACCTCGGAGCCGCCATCCAGCTGGGAAACGCGCTGATCGCCCAGGCGAACACGGTGGGCAAGGGCTTCGTGATCCTGAGCGACGGCCAGTGGAACACGGGGCCCGACCCCGCGACGGTGCTGGGGAGCACGCCGCCCATCTACGTGGCCGGGCTGGGCCCGTACCTCAGCCAGCAGATGTTCCAGCCGCTGTTGAGCAAGAACCCCAACAGCAAGTTCTACTCGCAGCCCAACGCGTACCAGATGATGCAGATCTTCAACGACATCCGGGCGGTGCCGCCGGACGTGGCGCTCACCGCGAACGCACTGGGGTCGTACTCGGGAAGCGACTACACCCTCACGCCGTCCACCATCGCCGGCGACTCCGACGAGGCGCAGTTCACGGTGGTGTGGTCCGATGCGCGCTGCCAGTACACCTCCGGGTACCCCAGCGGCTACCAGGTGAACGTGGTGCTCATCGACCCCAGCGGCAGAACCAGCAGCGCCACGCCCACCATCACCGGCGACGGGTACTGCATCTTCAACCTGGACGGGGTGCAGCCGGGGACGTGGAACACGCTGGTGCAGTACAGCGTGCCGCAGCCGGTGTACGGCACCATGGGCGGCTTTCAGCTCGACACGCAGGTGAACATGGAGGTGGCTGCTCCCACCATGCAGGCCGCCGGCGAGCCACTCCGGTTCACGGCGCAGGTGACGGACGAGGGACAGCCGGTGGAAGGGCTCACGGTTCGCTCGCACCTCACGCGGCCGCTGCTGTCGGTGGAGAACGCGCTCCGCACCTACGCTGACGAGATGCGTACCGTGCGACCCGACGAGGCGATGCTGGAACAGGGCGCCTCCGAGGACATCGCCCGCCTGGCGGCGCTGCGGGCGGCCCGGGCGGACCAGGGCGACATCCTGGCGACCACGCAGGCCTTCGCCATCGGGGAGCCGGACGGCGACGGCGGGTACGCGTTCGAGCACGCGGATACGCACCAGGCCGGCCCGTACTCCGTGCGCCTGCACGTGACGGGCGTGAACCCCGCCACCGGCAAGAGCTTCAGCCGCACCACGAGCTTCTCCACCCTGGTGGGCTCTGCCGAAGACGCGGACGCCGCCGCCACGGCGTGACCGTTCTCGCGCGCAAGGTCACGGACGCCGGCCGCGGCGCTCGTGGACGCGAAGGCGGGCCGCACCCACACCGGTGCGGCCCGCTTCCTCTGCCGATGCGGACCGCCGGGATCAGCGCGGGCGCGTCATTCGACGGCGGCTGCGCACTTCTCGCGTCCTCTCCTCGTCACCCGCAGCACGATGGCGTCGCGCGCGGCGCGGACGGAAGGGGCCCCTTCCACCGCCTCTCCCGACAAGACGTGAGGCCTTCGCTTCTCTCTCTTTTCTCCATGTTCTCCGCGTGTCTACATGCGACCCTTGTGCCCCGGATGAATCGCACCACGGCAGCGCTTCGGAAGATGACGCCGGTCCGGGTGAGCATGGCTCAGCAACCGGGGGCCGTGTTTGCCTTTCACCCTGGCACGGGCTAACTTGGCGCTTCGCAACACACCCGGCCCGGCCCGCGGATTGCGGGCCGCAGCGCCCGGGCTCGCGGCAACAGGCGGGGCGAAGCCGCACGCGTGCTTCGCCCCGCCGTGCGCACACGGAGCCAGCGCGGGCACGACAGCCCGCAGATTTGAGGGATAGATGAGCACCCAGGCGCCCGAAGCACCGCAGCGCGGCTACGCGCCCGCGGGCAAGGACAACGGGATCGTCAAGAGCAAGGGCACCGTCAACCTGCCGCGTCCGGACGGCAGCGAGCCGGTGAGCCACCGCGCGCGCAAGCCCGAGTGGCTCAAGGTCCGCGCGCCCGGCGGGCCCAACTACCTGCGGCTCAAGAGCCTGATGCGCTCGCAGGGGCTGCACACCGTCTGCGAAGAGGCGCACTGCCCCAACATCGGCGAGTGCTGGGAGAGCGGGACGGCGACGTTCATGATCCTGGGCGACGTGTGCACCCGCGCCTGCAAGTACTGCGCGGTCGCCCACGGCATGCCCACCGAGCTGGACTGGGACGAGCCGCGCCGCGTGGCGGATTCGGTGGCGGCGATGGGGCTGGAGCACGCCGTCATCACCTCCGTGAACCGCGACGAGCTTCGCGACGGCGGCGCCGCCATCTACGCGGAGTGCATCCGCCAGATCCACGAGCGCGTCCCCGGCTGCTCCGTCGAGGTCCTCATCCCCGACTTCAAGGGGAACGAGGACGCGCTGCGCACCGTCGTCCAGGCCGGGCCGGAGATCCTGGCGCACAACATCGACACGGTGGAGCGGCTGTCGAAGATCGTGCGTCCCGGCGCGCGCTACTGGCGCTCCATCTCGTTCCTGGGCGCGGTCAAGCGGATGAACCCGGCGCAGCTCACCAAGAGCGCCGTCATCCTGGGGATGGGCGAGACGGAGGACGAGATCCGCCAGTCGATGCGCGACCTGCGCGAGGCGTCGGTCGACATCCTGACGCTGGGCCAGTACCTGCGCCCGTCGGAGCACCACGTGCCGCTGGACCGCTGGGTCACGCCGGACGAGTTCCGCCGCTGGAAGGAGATCGGCGAGCGGGAGCTGGGCTTCGGGCACGTGGAGAGCGGGCCGCTGGTGCGCTCGTCGTACCACGCGAAGGAGCAGGCGCGCACCATCGACGCCGGCGGCCCCGGCAGCATCACCCAGATCGTGGACGCCGACGTGGACGGCGAGGTATCGATCGATGTGAACGAGGCCTCCATCCGCGCCGCCATGGCCACGCCCCCCGCGCCGCGGCTGGTGCAGCTGGGGAGCCTGTAAGAGACACGGACATGGCTTGGAATCTCCAGACCGCGACGATCACGCTGGACGACTTCATCGCTTCCGCCGAGGCGAGTGAGGAGCGTCTCGAGTTCGTCGACGGCCAGGTTCTGGCCATGAGCGGTGCTTCGCTCGAACACGGGCTGATCGTAAGCAGAATCGCCACTTCGCTGTCGAACCAGTTGCGAGGCAGGCCATCCGGCGTGCTTTCCCAGGGCACGCTGGTGCGGGCCCAGGCCGGCGACGACACGTTCCTGCCGGATGTCGCTGTGTTCTGTGATCAGCCCCGGCGAGAGCGGCTACGAGGCGTCGATCTCCTGCTCAACCCGCTGCTCCTGGTGGAAGTGTTGTCGCCGTCCACCACAAACTACGACCACGGGCGAAAGTGGGAGAGCTATCGGGGGATCGAGTCGCTGCAGCACTACCTGCTCGTGGCCCAGGACAAGGCACGGGTGGAGCAGTACACCCGGCACGGCGAGCACTTCTGGCACTACACGGAGACGCTGGGGCTCGACACGGTGGTACGGCTCGAGGCGTTGAGCGTGTCGCTGACGCTGGCCGAGATTTACGAGGGAGTTCTCACGGCGGGCGGGCAGCCCGCCTGATTGCACCGGCCCGCGAGGGGCAACGGTAAAGAGAGACGTGATGGCTGACGAGAACAGGCAGGACGCGGTGGCCGCCGTGGCGGAGGCGGAAGACCAGTCGCCCGAGGCGGCGCGCGCGCACGACCACTCCGAAGAGGCGGAGATGGAGGAGATCCAGCCCGACCGCGAAGCGCAGACCGAGCACAAGCCCCAGCTGAGCGACGAGGAGCGCCTGCAGGGGCTCCCGCCCGAGAAGCTGCGCCGGATGATGTACGACATGCTGCTGGCGCGCCGCTTCGAGGAGAAGGTCGCCGAGGCGTACGCGCTGGGCAAGATCGGCGGCTTCTGCCACCTGTACATCGGACAGGAGGCGGTGGCGATCGGCGCCATCCACGCGCAGACGCCCGACGACTACGTGATGACCGCCTACCGCGAGCACGTGCACGCCCTGCAGTGCGGCATCACCCCCGGCGCCGTGATGGCGGAGCTGTACGGCCGCGCCGACGGGTGCAGCAAGGGCAAGGGCGGGTCGATGCACATGTTCGACGCCGAGAAGAACTACCTGGGCGGCCACGGCATCGTGGGCGCGCAGATTCCGCTCGCCCTGGGCGTGGCGTGGAAGATCAAGTACCGCGGCGAGGACCGCGTCATCCAGGTGTACTGCGGCGAGGCGGCGGTGAACCAGGGCGCGTTCCACGAGTCGCTGAACATGGCGGCGCTGTGGAAGGCGCCAATGATCCTGATCGTGGAGAACAACCGCTTCGGGATGGGCACCGCGTGGGAGCGCGCGTCGTCGCTGTACGACATCTACCAGAAGGCCAGCGCCTATGCCATGCCCAGCACCGTCGCCGACGGTATGGACGTGCTGGACATGTACCGCGTGACGAAGGAGGCCGTGGAGCGCGCCCGCCGCGGCGAGGGACCGACCCTGATCGAGGCGCGCACCTACCGCTTCGTGGGCCACTCCATGTCCGACCCGGTCAGCGGCGTCTATCGGACGAAGGAGGACGTGGAGAAGGAGAAGGGGAACGATCCAATCCGCATCTTCGCCGACCTGCTGGCGCGGCAGAGCATCCTGAGCCAGGAAGAGCTGGAGAAGATGGACGAGGAGGTGAAGCGCATCTCCGAAGAATC
>DASTNU010000936.1:0-4718 GCA_035720605.1 Longimicrobium sp.
GAAGGGGAGCGCCACGCCCGTGGTGGGCAGGAGGGCGAGCGCCACGCCCATGTGCAGAAAGGCGCTGACGGCGATCAGGTTCGTCATCCCGATGGCCAGCAGGTACCCGAAGCGGTCCGGCGCCCGCGCCGCGATCCGGTAGCCGACCACCAGGAAGCCCAGGAAGACGGCGACCGTGAAGGCGATCCCGAACAGCCCCCACTCCTCCGCGATCATGGAGAAGAGGAAGTCGTTGTGCGGCTCCGGGAGGAAGCCGTACTTCTGGCGGCTCTCCCCGAACCCCAGCCCGCCGATCCCCCCCGAGCCGATGGCGATGAGCGACTGGTGGATCTGGTAGCTCACCCCGCCCGTGTCGTGCGTGGGGTCCAGGAACGCCGCGATGCGGTTGGCCCGGTAGCTCTCGCCCTGCACCAGCTTCCACAGCACCGGCACCGCCAGCAGCCCCAGCAGGATGAAGTGGCCGATGCGCGCGCCCCCCGCGAAGAGCACCAGCGAGGCGAGAAGGACCAGGAGCAGCGCCGCGCTCATGTTGGGCTGCCTGAGCACCAGGAGGACGATCGGCATCCACACCACCAGGAAGGGCATGAGCCCCTTGCTGAGCGAGTGCAGCCGGTCCGCCTTCTTCACCGCCATCGCCGCCGTCCAGGCGATGATGGCGATCTTGGCGAACTCCGAGGGCTGGAAGCTGATCCCCAGGTTCAGCCACCGCCGCGCGCCGTTGATGCGCGGCGCGATCGCCTCCGTCCCCGGCATCACGACGATCAGCAGCATCCCCCCGAGCACGCAGAGCATCGGCCAGGCGAGCAGGCGCCAGCGGCGGTAGTCCACCCGCGCCAGCAGCAGCGCCAGGACGATCCCCGTCACCCCGCCCGCCAGCTGCTTGAGCGCGTAGTGGTGCCCCGGCAGGCCCTCCGACGCCGCCAGGAAGGAGCTGGCGCTGTACATCTCCATCAGCCCGAAGGCGAAGGCGAAGGCGGTGAGCCCCAGCAGCGCCCGCGCCTCCCACGTCTCCGCCTGCACGGCGGGCACGGCGGCGGCGGGCGCGCGCTCCCGCGGCGTCACCGCCGGCTGCGCGGGCTCCGCCACGCGCTTCCGCCGCCCCAGTCCGATGGCGATGCTGGTCATTCTACGCGCCCTCCCGGGCCAGCTGCGCGAAGCGCCGGCCGCGCTCCTCGTAGTTGCGGAACATGTCGAAGCTGCTGCACGCCGGCGACAGCAGGATGGCGTCCCCCGGCCGCGAGAGCTCGCGGGCGCGGCGCACCACCGCCTCGAACGCGCCGTCCACCCGCTCCACCGGCGCCCGTCCCTCCAGGTCCTGCACGATCACCGGCGCGGCCTCGCCGTACGCGATCACCTGCTTCACCCGTCCCTCCAGCTCCGGCAGCAGCTCGGTGTACGGCTCGCCCTTGTGCTTTCCGCCCAGGAGGAGGATCGTCGGGCGCGTCATCCCGCGGACCGCGACGCGCGTGGACGCGATGTTGGTCGCCTTGCTGTCGTCGATCCACAGCACCCCGTCGCGCTCCACCACCGGCTCCAGCCGATGCTCCGGCGCGCGGAAGGTGCGCAGCCCGCCGGCGATGCCGTCCACCGACGCCCCCGCCAGCCGCGCCGCGACGGCCGCCGCCAGCGCGTTGGCCACGTTGTGCGGCCCCAGGATCTTGAGCCCCGCCGCCGTCCCCACCCGCTCCGCCCGCCCCGGCGCCGTGCGGATCACCAGGTCCCCACCGCTCAGCCAGCCGCCCAGCTCGTCCTCCGACTCCGGCAGGGACGCCACGCGGAAGTAGAGCCGCGTCCCCGGCGCGCCGCCGATGAGCGTCCGCGCGCGCTCGTCCTCCGCGTTGAGGATCCACCGGCTCTCGTCCGACGCGTTGGCGAAGAGGCGCGCCTTGTCGGCGTAGTAGTCCTCCACGTCGTCGTACCAGTCCAGGTGGTCCGGCGCCAGGTTGGTCAGGATGCCGATCCGCGGCGTGAAGCGCCGGATCCCCGCCAGCTGGAACGAGCTGCACTCCACGACCGCCCACGCCGGCTGCGGCTGGCGCAGCGCCAGCTCGCTCAGCGCCGTGCCGATGTTCCCCCCCGCCACCGCGTCGATGCCGTCCGCGCGCATCAGGTGCTCGATCAGCGCCGTGACCGTCGTCTTCCCGTTCGTCCCCGTGATGGCGATGACCGGCGAGTCCAGCTGCTCGTACGCGAACTCGATCTCCGGGATCGCCGGGACGCCCTGGATCGCCTCTTCCTTCAGCACCTTCGCCGTGGGCGGGATGCCGGGGGAAAGGACGATGCGGTCGCACGCCGCCAGCTTCGCCAGGTCGTGCCCGCCGGCTTCCGCGTCCCCGCCCAGCGCCCGCACCTGCTCCGCCGCCTCCCGCACCGCGCCGGACGAGCCGGCGTCGCTCGCGTAGACCTTGGCCCCGCGGGCGAGGGCCAGGCGCGCCGCCGCCAGCCCGCTGCGGGCCAGCCCCAGGATCCCGACCGTCTCGCCGTCCAGCGACCGCGGCATCAGCGGATCTTGAGGGTCGCGAACGCCGCCATGGCGCAGATGACCCCCATGATCCAGAAGCGGATGATCACCTTGCTCTCGTGCCAGCCGATCTGCTCGAAGTGGTGGTGCAGCGGCGCCATGCGGAAGATGCGCCGCCCCGTCCCCGTGCGGTTCTTGGTCCACTTGAAGTAGACCGTCTGCGAGGCCACGGAGAGCGCCTCGGCCACGAACACCGCGCCCACGATGGCCAGCAGGAACTCCGCCTTGAGCATCACCGCCACCGCCCCCAGCACCCCGCCGATGGCCAGCGACCCGGTGTCGCCCATGAACACCTCCGCCGGGTGCGCGTTGAACCAGAGGAAGCCCATGCACCCCCCCGCCAGCGCCAGCAGGAAGATGGAGAGCTCGCCGGAGCCGGGGAGGTAGAACACGTTCAGGTAGTCGGACGAGTCGATGCGCCCCAGCAGGTACGCGAAGACCCCGAAGGTGGCGCAGGCGATGGCCGAGAGCCCCGCCGCCAGCCCGTCCAGCCCGTCCGTCAGGTTCACCGCGTTGCTGCAGCCGACGATGATGAAGGCCACCCACAGGATGTACAGCGGCCACCAGAACTCCACGTGCAGCGACTTGAAGAACGGGATCTGCGTCCAGGTGGCCGGGATCGGCGCGCTGGTATCGAACGCCACCAGCATGGCCCCCAGCAGCAGCCCCACCGCCGCCTGCCCCAGGATCTTGTAGCGCCCCGCCAGCCCGCCGGTGTTCTTGCGGACGATCTTGAGGTAGTCGTCCATGAACCCCAGCGCGCCCAGCCAGATGAGCGTGACCAGCGCCGCGATGGTGTACCAGTTGTCCAGCCGCGCCCACAGGAAGACGGGGATGACGGTCGAGAGGATGATCAGCACCCCGCCCATCGTCGGCGTGCCGCTCTTGCCCAGGTGCGTCTGCGGCCCCTCGGTGCGCACCACCTGCCCCACCTTGAGCATGCGCAGCCTCGAGATGATGGCGGGGCCGAACCAGAACGCCACCAGGAACGCCGTCACCACCGCCCCCGCCGCCCGGAAGGTCTGGAAGCGGAAGAGGTTGAAGGCGATGTTGTACTGCGTCAGCGGCACCAGCAGGTGGTACAGCACGGTCAGCCCTCCGTCGGCACGGTGACGGGCTCCACGGATGCGAAGTCTCGTTCCAGCAGCGGGATCAGCCGCTCCAGCGCCACCCCCCGCGACCCCTTGAGCAGCAGCGTCTCGCGCCCGGTGAGCGTGGGACGCAGCGCCTGGTACGCCTGCACGGGGTCCTCCGCCGCGATCAGCCGGTCGCCCAGCTCCGACGCGTTCTCCTCGAACGCGCGGACGAAGTCGCCGGTGGCGACGACGCGGTCGATGCCGTGCCCGACCAGCCCCGCCGCGTGCAGCGCCAGCTCGCGGTGCAGCCGCTCGCCGTGGTCCCCCAGCTCGCGCATGGTGCCGATCACGGCCACCTTCGCGCCCTCCGCGGGGAGTCCGGCCAGCAGGTCCAGCGCCGCGCGCATGCTGGGGGGGTTCGCGTTGTAGCAGTCGGCCATGATCCCGATGGAGCCCGCGCGCATCCACTCGTTGCGCATCTTCAGCCCCTGCATGGCCGCCAGCCCCTTCGCCGCGTCCTCGATGGGCACCCCCCACGCCTCCGCCACGCCCAGCGCCAGCAGCGCGTTGCGCACGTTGTGCATCCCCGGCACCGGCAGGTGGACGGGGACGCCGCGAAAGCTCCACTCCGTGCTCCCGTCCGGCCGGACGCGCACGCCCTCCCTGCCCCCGTCCGGAAACAGGTCCGCGCGCGCGTCGAGCCCCGCCACCCGCAGCCGCATCCCCCCGATGCGCCCCTGCGCCCCCTGCGGCAGTTCCGCCGGCTCGTCCGCCACGAAGGCGACGCCCTCGGGGCGCAGCGCGTCGAAGATCGCCAGCTCCTCCTCCAGCACCCCCTCGACGGACCCCAGCCCCTCCAGGTGCTCCTCGCCGATGGAGGTGATGATGGCGGCGTCGGGCTCGATGATGCGGGAAAGGAGCGTGATCTCGCCCGGCTCGTTGGTCCCCGCCTCGACGATGACGGCCTCGGCGTCGTCCGGCGCGGCGAGGAGGGTGAGCGGGACGCCGACCTGGTTGTTGAGGTTGGCGTCCGTCGCGTGCACCCGCAGCCGCGGGGACAGGACGGCGCGCAGCAGCTCCTTGGTCGTCGTCTTTCCGTTGCTCCCCGCCACCGCGACCAC
>DASTNU010000937.1:0-4632 GCA_035720605.1 Longimicrobium sp.
CCACCCCGTTCACCCCTTCACCCCCTCACCCCTTCACTCCATCACCCCTTCACTCCATCACCGCCGCCACCGCCGGCACCACCCGTCCCTCGCGGACCCGCCGCGCGCGGCGGGCGCCGTAGAAGAAGTAGATGCCGAACCCGATGGCCAGCCATACCATCAGCCGGATCCACGTCGCCGCGGGGAGCACCGCCATCTGCAGCAGGCACACGGCCGCGGCCGCAACGGGCACCCACGGCGTTCCCGGCGTGCGGAACGGGCGCTCCAGGTCCGGCCGCGCGCGCCGCAGCACCAGCACGCCGATGGAAACCAGCACGAACGCCAGCAGCGTCCCCATGCTCACCAGCTGGCTCAGCACGCTGATGGGCAGCAGCCCCGCCGCCACCGCCACGATCACCCCCGTGATGGCCGTGCTCAGGTGCGGCGTGCGCCAGCGCGCGTGCACCCGGCCGAACGCCTCCGGCAGCAGCCCGTCGCGGCTCATGGAAAAGAAGATGCGCGTCTGCCCCAGCAGCGTGACCAGCATGGTGGAGAACAAGCCGAAGAGCGCGCTCACCTTGATCACCGGGCTCAGCCACGTCAGCCCCGTGGCGTCGATGCCCACGGCCAGCGGGTCCGGCACGTTCAGCCGCGCGAACGGCACGATGCCGATGAGCACCGTCGCCACGGCAAGGTAGATCACGGTGCAGATGGCCAGCGAGCCCAGGATGCCGATGGGCAGGTCGCGCTGCGGGTTGCGCGCCTCCTGCGCCGCCGTGGACACCGCGTCGAACCCCACGTACGCAAAGAACATGATGGCCGCGCCGCGCAGCACGCCGCTCCATCCGAACTCCCCGAACTCCCCCGTGTTCGGCGGGATGAGCGGCACGAGGTTCTCGCGGTTGATGTAGGAGAACCCCGCCACGACGAAGATCACCAGCACGGCCACCTTGAGGATGACGAGCGCCGTGTTGACGTTGGCGGATTCCCTGATCCCGATCATCAGCAGCCCCGCCACCAGCAGGACGATGATCGCCGCGGGGAGGTTGAAGATGCCGCGCGCCATGGTCCCGTCCGCCATCTGCACCAGCAGCTCGGGCGATGCCGCCAGCCGGGCGGGGACGCGGACGCCCAGGTCCGCCATGAAGCTGACGAAGTAGCCCGACCATCCCACGGCCACCGTCGCCGTGCTCAGCGCGTACTCCAGGATCAGGTCCCACCCGATGATCCAGGCGAAGATCTCGCCCGCGGTGGCGTACGCGTAGGTGTACGCGCTCCCCGCCACGGGGATCATCGACGCCAGCTCCGCGTAGCACAGCCCCGCCAGCGCGCAGGCCACGGCCGCGATCATCATCGAGATGACGAGCGCGGGGCCGGCGTGCTGCGACGCCGCCGTTCCCGTCAGCACGAAGATCCCCGTCCCGATGACGGACCCGATCCCCAGCGTGGTGAGGTTTACGGGCCCCAGCACCCGGTGCAGCGTGGGCGTCCCCGCCTCCGCCTGCAGCTGCGCGATGCTCTTGCGTGTGAACAGCCCCATGCCAGTCTCCGCGTGTGTCCGTGAACGTGAGCCGATGCTGGTGCACGCTAACGGCGCGGAAACGTCCGTGGGTCAGGCCGGAGTATGGGGTTTGTAATGATCTGGCGAGGAGCCCTCCACCGAATCCGGAGAAGAATGCCGGATGTTTTCCCGGATTCGGCATGAGCCTGCGCGCAAGAGAACATCGGGCGCGGCACCGCTGGTGCCGCGCCCGCTTCCGTCCGCCGACGTGCGTCTCAGCTGTCGGGGCAGCAGAACGCGTCGGTCGCGATGCAGCTCGGGTTGCAGGAGAGCGGACAGGTCTCCTCACACGAGTAGTAGCACGTGTTGGGGCCCGTAGCGCACTGCACGCCGGGCCGCGTGTCGTGTCCGTGCACGGTGCCGCGCTCGCTGCCCTCATCGGCGGCGGTGTCGAAGGTGTCGACCCGCAGGTCGTCCAGCTCCAGCTTGAGCTTCATGGTGTGGCTCCCGGGAAAGAGGTGGAGCGCTTCTCCGCTCGGTCGGTGAGCCGCGGCGCGACCCGCTGGGCCGCGCCCGATTCTCCGCCCGCCGGCGTGCGCCTCGGCTGTCCGGACGGCAGAACGCGTCAGCAAATGCAACTCGCGATGCAGGAGAGCGGACAGGTCGGAGAGGCGCAGGTGTCGCCGTACGTGCAGCCGAGCTGGCAGGTGTCGCACGTCATCCCGCAGGTGTCGTCCCATGTCTGCGGGCAGCCGTCCGGGCTCGACAGGCATCCCGACTGGGCGCAGGTCTCCAGGCACGTCGCTTCGTTCGCCCGCACGGTGCCGCGCTGCCGCGCCGGCGCGGCGGGCGCGAAGGTCTCGACCCGCAGGTCGTCCAGCCTCAGCCTGAGCTTCATGGGGATTCCTCCTGAACAGGTGGTGCGCTCCTCCGGGAAGGTGCCGCTCTCGGGAGCGCACGCGCCGCCGTACCCGGGACGGATCGTCCACGCGACGGCGCGTAGAGGATGGGTGCTGGAATGAATGCGGGCGGCGAGGCGTAAGGTCAAGGAAACAGCGCGACCCCAGGTCCCCGAATCCGATAATGAGACTTCCCTCACGCAGAGTCGGCAGAGCCAGCGGAGCTCGACCTGTGCGAGGGCCAGCTCTGCTCACTCTGCTGACTTCTGCGTGAGGGAAGTTTCTCCAGCTCGGAACGCAAGCCCGGTCCCGCGTCCGACAAAGTTTACACCCTCTCCCGCGCCGTTTGCGGGAGGGGGTGGACGAGCCTCGGCGAGGCCGGGGGAGGGCCCCTACGGCGCCAGCCGGTAGCCCGCCTTCCACACGGTGAGGATGTGCCGCGGGGCGGCGGGGTCTTCCTCCAGCTTGCGGCGCAGCTGGGCTACGTGCATGTCCACCGTGCGCGTCATCACGGCGGCGCGGTGGCCCCACACCTCCGCCAGCAGCTCCAGCCGCGCCGCCACGCCGCCCCTGCGCCGCAGCAGCGCCCACAGCAGGTCGAACTCCTTGGGGGTCAGCTGCACCTCCTGTCCCGCCCGCCGCACCAGGCGGCACCCCGGGTCCACCTCCACCTCGCCGAAGCGCACCGGCGGCGGCGCGGCCGGCGCGGCGCCCAGCCCGGCCCGGCGCAGCAGCGCCGCCACGCGCGCCAGCAGCTCCGCCAGGCCGAACGGCTTGGTCACGTAGTCGTCCGCGCCCAGGCGGAACCCCAACACCTTGTCCGTCTCCTCCCCCCGGGCCGTGAGGATCAACACGGGGACGGACGCGCCACGCTCGCGCAGCGACGACAGCACGTGGTAGCCGTCCATCCCCGGGAGCATCAGGTCCAGGATGACGAGGTCCGGCGGGCGTTCCCCCGCGGCGCGCAGGCCCGCCGCGCCGTCCTCCGCCAGCACCACCTCGTGCCCCTCCAGCTCCAGGCTGGTCGCCAGGCCGTACGCCAGGTTGGCGTTGTCCTCCACCACCAGGATGCGGCTCATCGCGTCTCCACAGCCGCGGGCGGTTCCGCGGGCACCGGGTCGCCCGGGGGGCCGGCGTAGGTGGCGCCGGGGATCTCCACCACGAAGCGGGCGCCGCCGCCGGGCGCGTCCTCCACCCAGGCGCGTCCCCCGTGCAGCTCCACCAGGTCGCGCACCACGGCCAGCCCGATGCCGCTGCCGCCCGTGGCCGACTCCGCGTCGCGCTCCAGCCGGCGGTACGGCTCCCAGATGCGCGCGCGCTCCTCGCGCGGCACGCCGGGCCCCTCGTCCGCCACCCACACGCGGACGGCGAAGCCGGCGATCGCCACCCCCACCTGCACCGTCTGGCCGCGGGGGCCGTAGCGGGCCGCGTTGTCCAGCAGGTTCAGCAGCACCTGGCGAAAGGCGTTCTCGTCCAGCCTGGCCGTCACCCCCGGCTCCGCGCGCACGACGAACTCCGCGTCGCGCGCCAGGGGCGCGAACGCGTCCACGATCTCCCGCGCCAGCGTCCCCACCTCCACCGGGTGCGGGGAGAGCCGGCCGGCGGCGCGCTGGGCGCGGGAAAAGTGGAGGATGTTCTCCACCAGGTACGTCAGCCGGCGCGACTCCTCGTTGATGATGCGCACCGAGCGCGCGCGCTGGGCGGGGTCGTGCAGCCGCCCGGTCTCCAGCAGGTCCGCGAACAGGCGTATCTGCGCCAGGGGCGTGCGCAGCTCGTGCGACACGCCGCTCACGAAGTCGTCGCGCAGGCGCACCAGCTCCTGCTGCCGCCGCAGCTGCACGACGGCCACGGCAAAGAGCGCCAGCGTGAGGCCGAAGACGGCCAGCAGCAGGGGCACGCGCGACGCGGGTGCCCCGTCGCTCACCGTCTCCGCCGCCACGGCGGGGCGCACGGAGACGCGCGCCGTGAGGCCCGCCAGCAGGCCCCCCATCCCCTCCACGACGATGCCGGGCGGCACGGACTGCGGGTTCAGCGAGCCCACCTTGGCGTCCATCCACGCCCCGTCGCGCCCGCGCGGCACGGAAACGGGCACGCCCGAGCGAAAGACGACCTCGCCCGCCGCGTCCGCCACGACCAGCGTCAGCGCGTTCTCGTTGGTGAAGCCGGGGCGCAGCGTGGCCGGCAGCAGCGGGGGGCCGCGCATCACCTCGCGAAGCACGGGCGCGGCCACGCCGCGCGGGTCCAGCGCGAACC
>DASTNU010000938.1:0-2336 GCA_035720605.1 Longimicrobium sp.
GCTACGCCACCAGATTCTTCGGTCGCGCCACAGCGATCCGCGAGCGCTCTGGCTCCGCGAGGGCGCTCCCTCAGAATGACAGCGCGGGGCGAGGCCGACAACTCCAGATCCGTTCAGGAACGGCAGTCAGGATGCTACGCAGCGCGAAGCGAATCCGTCGCCCTGCCCGCGCTGTCATTCTGAGGTCGGCGCCGGCTGGCGCTTTCCCTCTCATGGATGGATGGCGCCGGCCGAAGAATCTGGTTGCCGGAGTGCAGGGACTTTGCCCGCGCACTGAGTTCCCGGGTCCGTGCGCGGGAAGGCATCCTGCGCTACGCCACCAGATTCTTCGGTCGCGCCACAGCGATCCGAACGCTCTGGCTCCGCGAGGGCGCTCCCTCAGAATGACAGCGCGGGCGAGGCCGACAACTCCGGATCCGTTCAGGAACGGCAGTCAGGATGCTACGCGGCGGGCGCCAGGCGCATGGGCAGGTAGGCGATCCCGTCGGTGACGCGAAGCGAATCCGTCGCCCGGAAGCCGAGGCGCTCGTACAGGGGGATGGCGTGGCGCGAGGAATTCACCGTGAACTCGCCCGGGTTGCCTTCCGCCAGCGCCTGGCGCCGGGCCGTGTCCCAGAGCCTGCCGCCGATCCCGCGCCCGTGGAACGGCTCGGCCACGAACAGGTGATGGAGATGGCGTGCATCGCGCATCCCCACCACCCCCGCCAGCACGCCGTCCACCTCGGCCACGTGGTAGCGAAAGCGGCCGTTCTCCAGCAGCTCGCGGATCGGCGCGGGGGCGAGGGTCAGCAGGAACGCCGCGGCGGCCCCGGGATCGTCCGGATCGGCGAGAAAGTAGCGGGACAGCGAGGTGATGAGCGTGCTGACGGCCTCGGCGTCCTGCGGGCGGGCGGCGCGGACGACAGGTGCCCCGGACGGAGCGGCGGCGCTCACCGCGGCTCCGCGAACAGGCCGCGCAGCACCTGCGGCGCGCTGGCGCGGTAGATGGTGGCGTGGGTCAGGTCCGGCCGCGGCTGGTACTGCGCGCGAAGCATGGGCGATGCGTTCGCGCGGAGCAATTCCGCCAGCCGCTCCACGGCGGGGATGATGTTCTCCTCGTCGGCGGAGGAGAGGAACACCACCGTGGGCCGGTCCGGTGGCACGCGCCGCATCCCGGCCCTGATCCGCTCGCCGGCGGTGCGCACCAGCGTCTCGCCGTTCCACCACAGGCTGGGGCTCAGGGCGACGTAGGTGTCGAACAGCTCCGGCTGCAGCAGAAAGGTCTCCACCACGAACAGCCCCGCCAGCGACTCGCCGATGATCGCCGACTCGCCCGACACGGGGTAGCGGCGGCGCACCTCCGGCATCAGCTCGTCCGCGATGAAGAGGCGAAAGGCGGCGGACCCGCCCACGCGCGGGGCGATGCGGCGGTCCTCCTCCACCTCCGTGGGGCCCGTCATGTCCCGGCGCCGCTCGGTGTTCTCGATGCCGACCACGAACATCGGCCGCATCTCGCCCGCGCGGATGCCGGCGTCCACGGTGGCCGCGACGTGGGGAAAGTCCTCCTGCACGCCGCCGTCGGGCATGTACAGCACGGGATGCCCGGCGGTCCCCGCCCGCGGGGCGCCCGGCGGGAGGTAGACGTTGATGCGCCGGGTCTCGCCCAGCACGGCGGACTCGATGGTGAACGTCTCGTGCGGCGGGACGGTGTCCTGGCCGGCGAGCGCTTCCACCCCGCCACCTGCGAGCAGGACGGCCAGGAGCGGCGCGGCGAGCTTCATGGTTTGCATCAACGATCGCGTTGCCGTGTCACGCAGGGGTCCACCGCCACCAGGGATAGTGATATTCGCTGCGAACGACGTCGTACCGGGCGCCGCACAGCGTGCACGCACACCGGAACGTGCCGGTGGGCCTGCCATCGGCGTCCACTTCCTCGTGGCTCGACACGTTGCCCGCGCTCGCCTCGCGATCGGGATCGTAGAAGTCGATCGACAGGTACAGCGCGCAGGGGCAGGGGTGGTCCGCGACGTAGAAGTCGAGCTTGCGAAGCGCGAATGCCAGCGGCGCGTTCCCCATGATCCCGAGGAGCCGCACGCCCCGGGTCGCCGCGCGGATCTCCGCCACGCGCACGGCGAGCTCCACCAGAAGCGCCTCGTCCCGGGAGAGCACGACCTCCCAGCTGGCGGCCCAGATCCTCCGGCTGTCCCGCGATCGCAGCGCGTCGAGGACGTTCATGCGCTCACAGCGGCTCGGCGACGGCTTCGTAGCGGCCGTCGGGGAGCTGGCGCACCTCGCCCACCATGGCCAGCGTCTCCAGGTGGCGCGCCACCAGCGGCGCCGGCGCGCCGTCGAACGCG
>DASTNU010000939.1:0-4041 GCA_035720605.1 Longimicrobium sp.
CCCCCGTCTCCGTGCTTTCGCTGGTGGACCGCGAGCGCCCGTTCTCCGCCGGCGACTCCGCCGACACCTGGCGGCCGCGGCGCGAGGCCCCGCTGGCCCGCTCGCTGTGCGGGGTGGCGGTCACCACCGGCATGCCCCTGCTGCTGGAGGACGCGCGCGAGCACCCCCTGGTGCGGCGCAACCCCCAGGTGTGGCTGGGAGAGGTGGGGTACGCCGGCATTCCCTTCCGCCGCCCGGACGGCCAGGTCGCCGGCACGCTGTGCGTGGCCGACGTCCGCCCGCGCAGCTGGACGGCGGAGGAGGTGGACCTGCTCTCGTCGCTGGCGCGCTTCGCGGGGCTGCTGGTGGCGCGGCGCGACGGCACGCCGGCCATGCAGCAGGCGCTGGCCACGGCCGCGCTGAGCGCCCGCGGCAGCGTGAACCTGCGCATGCTGCGCAAGGCGGTAGAGACCATGCAGCTGGGCGTCACCATCACCGACCTCAAGGGCCGCATCCTCTACAGCAACCCCGCCGAAGCGCGGATGCACGGCTACACGCCCGAGGAGCTGGTGGGCCGCCACGCCCGCGTCTTCGCGCCCGCCGAGCACGCCAGGCCGCTGGGCGTGCAGCGGATGAACGATGTGGGGAGCTGGAGCCGCGAGACGGTGAACGTGCGCAGCGACGGCTCGGTGTTCCCCGTGCTGCTGCGCTCCGACGTGGTGCGCGACGCCGCCGGCCGCGCCGTGGCCCTGGTCACCTGCTGCGAGGACCTCACGCACCGCAAGCGCCTGGAGCGCGAGCTGCTGCGCAACGCCTTCTACGACGCGGTCACGGGGCTTCCCAACCGCGGCCTGCTCACCCACCGCCTGGAGCTGGCGCTGGACGCCGCCCGGCGCGACGGGCAGCGCTTCGCGGTGCTGGCGGTGGAGCTGGACCGCATCCAGCTGGTCACCGACTCCCTGGGCCGCGCCGCCGGCGACGAGCTGCTGGCGGGGGCGGCGGCGCGCCTGCAGGAGTGCGCCCCCGTGGAGGCGATGGTGGCGCACGTGGGGGGCGACCAGTTCGCCATCCTGATCGACGGGGTGGGCGGGGTGGCCGACGCCACGCGGGTGGCCACCTGCGTGCGGCAGATGCTGGCCCAGCCGCTGCGCGCCGCCGGGCGCGACGTGTTTTCCGGCGCCAGCGTGGGGATCGTGCTCAGCGGACCGGGCTACGAGCGCGCGGAAGACGTGCTGCGCGACGCGGCCATCGCCATGATCCGCGCCCGCGACGCGGCGGACGGCCAGTACCACGTCTTCGACCCCGCGATGCACGCGGAGGCGATGGCGCGGCTGCAGCTGGAGACGGACCTGCGCCGGGCGCTGGAGCGCGGCGAGCTGCGCGTGTACTACCAGCCCATCGTGCACCTGCAGACGGGGCGCATCACGGGGTTCGAGGCGCTGGCGCGCTGGCAGCACCCGGAGCGCGGCCTGGTGCTCCCCGACGACTTCATCCCCATGGCCGAGGAGACGGGGCTCATCCTTCCCATCGGCCTGTGGGTGCTGGAGGAGGCGTGCCGCACCCTGCGCCGCTGGCAGGACCGGCCGCAGGGGGCGGAGCTCAAGATGGCGGTGAACCTTTCCGCCCGTCAGTTCCACCAGCCGGACCTGGTGGAGCGGGTGGAGCGCATCCTTCGCGAGACCGGCGTGCGCCCGGGGACGATGGAGCTGGAGATCACGGAGAGCGTGATCCTGCAGCACTCCGCGCCGGTGCTGGACACGCTGCAACGGATGAAGCAGCTGGGCGTAAAGCTGCACGTGGACGACTTCGGCACGGGGTACTCCTCGCTCAGCTACCTGCACCGGCTGCCGCTGGACGCGCTCAAGATCGACCGCTCCTTCGTCTCCGGCGCGGACGGCGGCAGCCTGCAGATCGTGCGCACCATCGTGGCGATGGCGCACGCGCTGGGGGTCGCGGTGGTGAGCGAGGGGATCGAGACGGCCGAGCTGCTGGACGAGCTGCGGACGCTGGACTGCGAGTACGGGCAGGGCTTCTTCTTCTGCCGCCCCGTCCCCGCGGAGCAGATCGAGACGCTGTTCGATACGGATCCCATCTGGTAGGGCGAAGGTCGTCCCTCGTCCGGAAAGCCACCGCTCCACCCGATCGGGACCGCAGTGGGGAATCCCACGAAGCCCCGTTCGCCGACGCTGACGCGTTGGCGAACGGGGCTTCGACTGCCCGTCGCTGGCAGCCCCGCCTGGGCGAGTGAACTCGCCGCAACGTCCGCGGAAAGCCCCGCCAACTGCGCGGGGCTTCAACTGCATGAGCCACAACGGTTTGTCATCCTGAGGGAGGCGTCGCGCAGAACCTGGCGGACGGTGTGATCCCTGACGCTGGCTCGCGGCGACTGAAGGATCTACCCTCCCCTCGCTGGTGGCCTGTCGAACGGCGCGAATTCCAGGCGCCACGCCGCCCCCGTGATCCAAACGGCTGCGCGTGTTACATTTGCCGGCCGCCGCGCGCACTCCGCGCGCGGGGATGGATCCTGACCGGCTGGATGATGGATTCCGGAAAGCAGGCGGGTGCGCCGCGGCTGGCGCTGTGGACGTGCGTGGCGGGGATGGCGGCGCTGGTGGTCGCGGCGGGCGTGGCGATCGCGCCGCGGCCGGTGCCGCGGTTTCACGGCACCACGTACACGGAAGTGGCGCCCGCGGCGGAGTTCGCGCTGGTGGACCACGACGGGCGTCCGGTGTCGCTGCGGAGCTACCGCGGCGCGCCGGTGCTGCTGTTCTTCGGCTACACGCACTGCCCCGACGTCTGCCCCCTCACGCTGGACAGGCTCACCCGCGCGCTGAGGGCGGCCGGCGGCGGGGCGCGGGACGTCCGCATCCTGCTGGTGACGCTGGACCCCGCGCGCGACACCCCCGCCGCGCTAAAGGCGTACGCAAGCCGCTTCGGCCCCGCCGTCACCGGCCTTACCGGCGACAGCGTCTCGCTCGCCACGGCGTGGGCGGGGTACGGCGCCTACGCCACCACCGTCGCCGCGCGCACCGCGCACGCCCACGGCGCGCACCGCGCGGACGAGTCCGCTCCTGCCCCGGCCGCGACGAAGACGGTGCATTCGAGCGTGGTCTACGGCATCGACCGGAGCGGCAATCTGCAGGTGGTGATCTCCGACACCGCTACCCCCGAGCAGATCGCGGACGACGTGCGGACGCTCGCGCGCCGCTGACCGCGCGCGGACGCCCGGTCCCCCGACACCTTCCGGATCAGCCCCAGCGCTCCAGGAAGCGCATCAGGGCGGCTTCTTCGGGATAGTAGCGGCCGGGCTGCTCGTCCTTGCGCGGGGTGTCGCGCATCAGCGGCGCGATGGTCTCGCCCTCCGCGTAGCGCTCCATGACGGATGGGTGCACGTACGCGCTGCGGCAGACCGACGGCGTGTTGCCCAGCTCGGTGGAGACCAGCTTGCACGCCAGCACCAGGTTCTTCTTCGCCTCGCGCCCGCTCGCCGGCGGGCCCAGGTCCGCCAGGATGGTGGCCATGCGCACCGTGCCCCCCCAGGTGCGAATGTCCTTGCTGGTGTAGCGCTCTCCCAGGATCTGCTTGATGTAGCCGTTCACGTCCGCCGCCGTCACCGGGCGCACCTTCCCGTCCTCGTCCACGAACTGGAAGAGGCGGCGTCCGGGGAGCTTCAGGATCTCCTCCAGCACCTCCACCAGCGGAGTGTCGGCCACCACGGAGCGCTGGTGGATGGACTTCTTGCCGACGTAGCGAAAGACCAGGTCGTTGCTCTCGATGGCGAGATGCTTCTTCTGCAGCGTGGCGATGCCGAAGGTCTTGTTGCTCACCGCGTAATGCTCGCTGCCGATGCGGAAGAAGCCGCGCATGATGAGGCGCACTACCGTCGCCAGCACGCGCTCGCGGCCCACGCCCTTCTGGCGCAGGTGCGTTTCGGTGGCTTCGCGAAGGCGGGGAAGGTCGCGGGCGAACTCCAGCAGCTTGCGGTACTTGCGCCGCGAGCCCCTGGCGACGTGGTCGGGATGGTAGCGGTACTGCTTGCGCCCCGCGGCGTCGTATCCGTAC
>DASTNU010000940.1:0-4167 GCA_035720605.1 Longimicrobium sp.
GATGGGGGTGATCTCCTCCTGCAGCACCCGCTGCGCTTCTTCGATGGAGGCGCCCGCGGCGAGCGCATCCTCCGTCTGCGGCAGCCGCACCACCGTGGCGGCGACGCTGCCGAGCGAGATGCGCGGACGGGGGGCGCGCACGGCCGCCATCACCACCTTGCTGATGGCCTGCGCCGCGCGCGTGCCCACCTTACGGAACCACTGCGCCCCCTCCACCGCGGGCACCTCCACCCCGACGATCAGCTCGTCCGGGTGGATGACGGTGGCGCGGTAGCCGGTGTACAGCTCGTTGAACGGCACCCGCCGCTCGCCGTCCAGGGAGCGGAGCACGACGACCGCGTCCGCCGCCGCCAGCACCGGGAGCGAGTCGCCCGCGGGCGAGCCGTTGGCGATGTTGCCGCCGATCGTCCCGCGGTTCTGGATCTGCACCCCGCCCACCTCCAGCGAGGCGGACACCAGCATCGGCAGGCGCTGGCGGACCAGCTCGGACTGCGCGAGCTCCGTGTAGGTGGCCAGCGCGCCCAGGCGCAGCCTGCCGCCCTCCATCGACCGGATCCCCCGCAGCTCGTCCAGCCCCCACAGGTTCATGAAGCGCCGCGCCGGCTGCGTGCCGAACTGCAGCTGGACGAACACGTCCGTGCATCCCGCGATGGGCACCAGCGGGCCGTGCTGGCGCAGCATCCCCAGCGCGTCGACCAGCGAGCGGGGCTCCAGCAGGTCCAGCGCGTTGACCGCCGTCCTCACGCCTCCTCCACGGCGCGGTAGATGGCTTCGTAGCCGGTGCAGCGGCACAGGTTGCCGGCCAGCCCGCGGCGAATCTCCTCGAGCGGCGGCTTCGGACCCAGCGCCAGGGCGGCCATGATCATCCCCGGCGTGCAGATGCCGCACTGCGCGCCGCCCAGCTCCGCGAACGCCTTCTGCAGCGGGTGGTCGCCGCCCAGCCCCTCGATGGTCACCACCTCCGCGTCGCGCACCTGCGCGAAGGGCACCAGGCAGCTGACGACGGGGATGCCGTCCACCAGCACGGTGCAGGCGCCGCACTCTCCCTCGCCGCACCCCTCCTTGCTGCCGGTGAGCGCGCACTCCTCGCGCAGCACGTCCAGCAGGCGCTTCATGGGCGGCGCGTCCACCTGCGCCGGGGCGCCGTTCAGCGTGAAGCGCATGCCACCTCCATCATCCGTTCGGGGATCGCGGGAATGTCGCGCACGTCCAGCCCCAGGTGGCGGATGGCGTTCACCACCGCGGGCGCGGGGCCGTCGATCGGCATCTCGCCCACGCCCTTGGCGCCGAACGGGCCGTAGCTGGTGGGGTTCTCCAGGATGACCACGTCCAGCCGCGGGGTGTCGAGCGTCGTCGGGATGGTGTAGTTGGTGAGCTGGCCGTTGGCCATCGCCCCGTCGCGCATCACCACGTGCTCGTTGAGGGCCCAGCCCACGCCCTGCGCGGTGCCGCCCTCGATCTGCCCCGTCACCATGACCGGGTGGATCGCCTTGCCGATCTCGTGCACCACGGTGACGCGCAGGGGGCGCACCTCGTAGGTCACGGGGTCCAGCTCCACCTCGGCCACGTCGCATCCCCAGCCGTAGGCCGCGTAGGCGTCGCCTCGATACTCGGTGTCGTCCCAGGTGATGTCGTGCGGCTTGTCGTACTGGCGGGTGACCCGCAGCGGGCCGTGGATGCGGGCGTACTCCTGCGGCGCCATCGTGCCGATCTTCTCCCGCATCTCCTCCGCGCACTTCTGCAGGATGCCGCCGACCACCATGCAGGTGCGCGAGGCGACGGTGGGGCCGCTGTCGGGCACCTGCGAGGTGTCCGGCTGCTCGCACTCCACCTGCTCGTACGGCACCCCCACCGCGTCCGCGGCGATCTGCGCCAGCATGGTGCGCGTCCCCTGGCCGATCTCCGCGCTGGCCACCAGGACGTGCACGCCGTCCTCGCGCGCCTCCAGCGAGACCTTGCTCTTCAGGTGCACCTCGCCGCTGCCGGTGAAGCCGGAGCCGTGGTAGAAGAGGGCGAGGCCGATCCCCCGGTTCGTCCCCGCGTACTCCGCGCGCTTGCGGTGGAAGTCGCTGCGCTCGACGGCCGTCCGCAGCGCCTCGACGGCGCTGCAGTCGTCGCCCATGCGCTGGCCGGTGGCGGTGGTGTCGCCGGGGCGCAGCGCGTTGAGCTCGCGGAGGTGCACCGGGTCCATCCCCAGCGCCTCCGCGACGCGCTCCATGTGCACCTCCATGGCGAACTGCGTCTGCGGGGCCCCGAAGCCGCGGAAGGCGCCGTTGGGAGGGGTGTTGGTCATCACCGCGCGGCCGACGGTGCGCACGTGGTCGCAGCGGTACGGGCCGGCGGCGTGGATGCAGCCGCGGGAAAGGACGACCGGGCTCAGGGTGACGTACGCCCCGCCGTCCATCAGCACGTCGATGTCCATCGCGACGAGGCGCCCGTCGCGGGTGAGGCCGGTGCGGTGGCGGATGACGGACGGGTGGCGCTTGGTGGTTGCCACCATGTCCTCTTCGCGGTCGTAGATCATCTTCACCGGCCGCCCCGCCTTTCGCGCCAGCAGCGCGGCGTGCCCCGCGAGCACCGACGGGTACTCCTCCTTGCCGCCGAAGCCGCCGCCCGTCTCCGTCTGCACCACGCGCACGCGGTCGTCCGGCAGCTCCAGCAGCGCCTTGAGCGCCTTGTGCACGTAGTACGGGCACTGCAGCGAGCCGTAGACCGTCATCCCGCCGTTGGCCTCGGGAACGGCGATCACGCCGTTGGTCTCGATGTAGACGTGCTCCTGGTGGCCGGTGCGGTACGTCCCTTCCACGACCACCTCGGCCTCCGCCATCGCCGCGTCCACGTCGCCCTTGCGGATGCGGATCTCCTTGAAGACCACGGGCGAGGACTCCGCGTCCAGCAGGGGGATGTCGCGCTCGTACTCGATCTCCACCTTCGCCTCCAGCAGCCGGTCGCGGTCCCGGTGCGCCAGCAGCAGGATGGGCTCGGCGTAGTGGTTGATCTCGCGCGACGCCAGGAACGGCTGGTCCGCCTCGATCAGCGCCACGAAGTTGCACTTCTCGCCCGGGATGTCGTCCGCCTGGACGATGGTGAAGCCGTCGAGGTCGAAGTCGAAGCGGATGGACCTGATGCGGCCGCGCGGGATGGTGGAGCGGATGGTGCGCCCGTGCAGCATCCCGGGAAAGCGCAGGTCGTCCACGTACTTCGCGGCGCCCGTCACCTTGGGGATGCCGTCCTTGCGCGGCACGTTGCGTCCGACGGATGGGCTCACGTGGCTGGCGGGTGCGGGGAGGATGGGAGGAATGGGCCGGAGTTGCGTGCAGGGAGAAATAACCAACGGCCAGGGAATAGGGAATAGGGAATAGCCTGCAAGGGCGGCTGCGGCCGGCAGCGCGCGCTGCCGGCTGAGGTAATCCGGCAACGCTGTCCCAACTGTGCCGACTTCGCGATCATCATCCGCTATCCCGCTATCCCGCTATTCCCTATTCCCTATTCCCTATTCCCTCCGTATGCTGTTTCACGGCTGTTCATCGACCCTCGCACCGAAGGCCCGCCGTGTCCAGCATCCCGCCGATCCTCATCGACTACCCCGCCTGGGTGGATGAAGTGGTGGACTGGGAGCGCCGCTACGAAACCGACGAGGAGCGGATGCGGCTGGCGATCGCCGTGAGCCGCGAGAACGTGGCGCGCGGCACCGGCGGCCCGTTTGGCGCGGCGGTCTTCGAGATGGAGAGCGGACGGGTGGTCTCGGTGGGGATGAACAGCGTGGTGCGGCTGAACAACTGCACGCTGCACGGCGAGATGGTGGCGTTCATGGCGGCGCAGGCGCGGCTGGGCAGCTTCACGCTGGGGCGGGACGACATGCCCGCGCACGAGCTGGTGACCAGCTGCGAGCCGTGCGCCATGTGCCTGGGCGCCACCCTGTGGAGCGGCGTGCGGCGCATGGTGTGCGGCGCCCACCGCGACGACGCGCGCCGGCTGCGCTTCGACGAAGGCCCGGTGTTCCCCGAGTCGCACGCGTACCTGGAGGCGCGCGGAATCCAGATCGTGCACGGCATGCTGCGCGCGGAGGCCAACGAGGTACTGGAGCTGTACCGCTCGCGCAGCGGCGTGATCTACAACGGCTGAACTGCATGGGCCTCACACGGAGTCAGCGGAGTCAACGGAGTT
>DASTNU010000941.1:0-3208 GCA_035720605.1 Longimicrobium sp.
GTTTGCGGGAGGGGGTGGACGAGCCTCAGCGAGGCCGGGGGAGGGACCCGTCAGACCGCCAGCGCCACGCCGGCGGCCAGCCCGTCCAGCTCGCGGCTGGTGAAGCGCTGCACCATCACGCCCACGCGGTTCAGGTTGCACGGCTTGGGGAGGTGCGCGGCAAAGCCCTCCGCCAGCACGCGCGGCTCCGGCCACGTCAGCACGTCCGCCGACACCGCGACCACGGGGATGGAGGCCGTGGCCGGGTCGCCGGCCAGCGCGCGCCGCGCCGCCACGCCGTCCATGCGGCGCATGCGGATGTCCATCAGCACCAGGTCCGGCTGGTGCATGCGCGCCAGCTCCACGCCCTCCTGCCCGTCGAACGCGTGCAGGACCTCGTAGCCGGCATGCTCCAGGAACACGCCGCACACGGTATGCTGGTCGGGATCGTCGTCTACGATCAGGATGCTGATGCGGTCCATCAGCCACCTCGGGATGGGCAGTGCCCGCGACTGCGGTGGGTAGCAGTCAATCTACACCTCGCCCCTCCGCCGGACAACGATTTTCTGTATCTGCTACGTAACGGGCCACTTGGCTGCCACATAACGTGTCCCCTCCGGCGCTCACCCCGATCCTGAACCAAGCACGGCCTCACACGGAGGCGACAAGAGAGACGCGGAGAACCCGATGCAGGTCTCCGCGTCCTCTCCGTTTAGCTCCGCCTCCTCTGCGTCGAAACGGTTTCACTGGTTGCGTGAGGAGGGATTTTCTGGCCGAATGCGGGCCGCCCCCCTCCCGGCGGACCGGGAGAGGGGCGGCGGACCTTCGCTCAGGCGGCGGTCACTTGTTGTCCGTGTACGTCGGCCGCGGGGGCTCCGACTCGAACACCTGGTGGTGCGTGCGCTGCACCACGCTGTGCCGCCGGCCGTACAGGAAATAGATCACCATGCCGATCGCCAGCCAGATCACCAGCCGCTCCCACGCCTCCACCGGCAGGCGCGACATCAGGAACAGGCAGCTCACGATGCCCAGGATGGGCACCAGCGGCACCAGCGGCGTCTTGAACGGCCGCGCGCGGTTGGGCTCCTTGACCCGCAGGTACCACACGCCGCCGCACACGATCACGAACGCCAGCAGCGTGCCGATGGAGACCAGGTGGCCGAGCTGCGACACGTCGATGAAGCCGGCCAGCAGCGCGCAGGTGATGCCCGTCATGGCGCTGCTGATGTGCGGCGTGCGGAAGCGCGGGTGCAGCCGGCTGAACACCGGCGGCAGCAGCCCGTCGCGCGACATCGTGTAGAAGATGCGCGGCTGGCTCATCAGCATCACCAGCATCACCGAGGTAAGGCCCGCGATGGCGCCGATCACGATGAACCGCGCCAGCACGTCGTACCCCGTGGCCTCGATGGCCACGGCGATCGGCTCCGCCACGTTCAGCACCGGGTAGTTGACGATGCCGGTCATGATCCCCGACACCAGGATGTACAGGATGGTGCAGATGAACAGCGAGCCCAGGATGCCGATGGGCATGTCGCGCTGCGGGTTCTTGGCCTCCTGCGCCGTCGTCGATACCGCGTCGAAGCCGATGTAGGCGAAGAAGATCACCCCGCCCGCCGCCACGATGCCGTCCAGGCCGAACTGCCGCGGGCCCGTGTTCTCCGGGATGAACGGCGTCCAGTTGTCGATGGCCTGGCCCCAGTGCGTAAGCAGGTAGTAGCCGCCCGCCAGGATGAAGGCGCCGACGACGGCCAGCTTGATGGCCACCGCGACGTTGTTGAAGCGGGCCGACTCCTTGATGCCCAGGATGAGCAGGCAGGTGATGATGCCGATGCCCAGCGCCGCCACCAGGTTGAAGCCGCCGTTGGCCTGCGGCAGCGAAGCGATGTCCACCCCCTGCGCCGCCAGCGACTGCGTCAGCTCGGGGGTGTAACGCACCCACCCCTCGGACCCCGGCACCTGCACCAGCCGGCCCGGCGGGTTGGTGAGCGCGGGCCCCAGGTCGATGCCCATGCTGCGCAGCAGGTTGTTCACGTACCCCGACCACCCCGCAGCCACCGTCGCCGCGCCGAACAGGTACTCCAGGATCAGGTCCCACCCGATGATCCACGCGATGATCTCGCCCAGCGTGGCGTACCCGTAGGTGTACGCGCTGCCGGCGATGGGGATCATGGCGGCGAACTCGGCGTAGCACAGCCCCGCGAACACGCAGGCAATGCCGGCCAGCACGAAGGCCAGCACGATGGCGGGGCCGGCGTGCTGCGCGGCGGCGGTGCCGGTGAGCACGAAGATGCCCGTGCCGATGATGGCGCCGATGCCCAGCGATACCAGGTTGACTGCGTTGAGCTCGCGTTTCAGGCTGTGCTCGCCTTCGGCGAACGCGTCCTGTTGCAGCTCGTCGATGTTCTTGCGGGCGAAAAGGCTCATGACTGCTCCGGTGTGGGCGGACCCCGGTCCGCCGCGGGGGTGGAGGGTCTGCGCGCGCTGCGCGTGGTGTTGCGGCGGCCGGGGGCCGCACCGACGAGTGGATTGGCCGTCATTTCGCGCGCACGGGGGCGGGCGAGGGGGCCGGATTGCTCCGGATGACGGGGTGGTAGCCGTTGATGACGGGCGTGAATGTAAGCGCCGGGGCCGCGCGGTCAAGCGTTTGCTTCACCTGGCGGCGCGCCGTGTGGGTTCCGGGCGCCGCGCACGTTGCGCCGCCGCATCCGGCGCCCTAGCATTTTGACCCGTCCTGCACCCTGTGCCCATGGAGCCGATGAGCGACCTGCTGGCCGTCCCCGAGTCCCGCGCCTTTCCCCTGCGCCGGCTGCTGCAGCCGCTGCTGGGGGCCCGGCACGTGGCGCTGCACACCCACGTGCACGCCGACGGCGACGGCGCCGGCTCCCAGGCCGCGGTGGCGGCGTGGCTGGAGGGGCGCGGAGTGCGTGCTACCATCGTGAACCCGACTCCGTTCCCTGACTCGCTGCGCTTCGTGCTGCACCACCAGCACGCGGTTGCCGACTTCGGCACGGCGGAGGGGGCGGCGGCGCTGGAAGAGGCGGACCTGCACCTGGTCCTGGACACCAGCGAGCCGGAACGGCTGGGCGCCATGGCCTCCTTCCTTCCCCGCGACCGCACGCTGGTGATCGACCACCATCCCCCCGGGCGCGAGGTGGTGGGCGACGTGGCGGTGCAGGACCCCAGCGCCGCCGCCACGGGCGAGATGGTCTACGACCTCATCACCCTGGCG
>DASTNU010000942.1:0-8657 GCA_035720605.1 Longimicrobium sp.
GTGTCGGAGGCGGGGGTGCGGGGGATGGCGCCGGGCTCAGTCGTCGTCGACCTCGCCGCGCCCAACGGGGGGAACTGCGCGCTCACGCAGCCGGGGGAGGTGGCGGACGTCGATGGGGTCCGCGTGTTCGGCCCGCTGAACCTGGCGGCGGAGATGCCGGTGCACGCCAGCCAGATGTACGCGCGCACCATCGCCGCGCTGATCGGCGAGTTCGTGAAGGACGGCGCCTGGGCGCCGGCGGAGGACGACGACATCTACCGCTCCGCCTGCGTGGCCCGCGGCGGCGAGATCGTGAACGAGCGCGTCCGCGGCATGCTCGCGCCCGCGTCGGCGTGAGGCCGCGGACGGCGCCTGCGGCACCCGTTTTGTTTGCTGAGCAGGTTGCCAACCTCGCGACGGCCGTTGTTTTCCTGAGGGGGGCGCCGCGCGTAACCTTCAGTCCGCACGGCACCTTCGCGCCGACCGAAGGATCTCGCCGGCCGGACCGGGGGGCCGGCTTCAGGGCGCGACGACCGGCCCCTCGGCGAAGGAGAGAAGATCCTTCAGTCGGCGCGAAGCATCGCGGCAGGGATGCTTCCGTGCGGCGCCTCCTTCAGGAAAACAAGGCCCGCTGAGCAGCAAGTTCCAACCACCGTCTCGGTCACGTCCCCTTAACCGCATCGGCCCGATGATCATCACCCTGCTGTTCGTCTTCGTGCTGGCCGGGTTCGTCGGGTACGAGGTGATCACCCGCGTGCCGCCGCTGCTGCACACGCCGCTGATGAGCGCCACCAACGCCATCTCCGGCATCTCGCTCGTCGGCTCGCTCGTCCTGGCGGGGGCCGACCGGGGGCAGCTGGCCACCATCCTGGGCTTCATCGCCGTCACCGCCGCCACCATCAACGTGGTGGGCGGGTTCCTGATCACCGACCGCATGCTGCGGATGTTCCGCAAGCGCCTTCCCGGCGGCGGCAACGGCACGGGGCCGGAGGAAGGAGCGCCCCGATGATCGCGCTCCTGCTGCAGGCGGAGCCCGCGTCCGCGCACGGCATCGGCATCGCGACGGACGCGCGCGGCATCGCCATCCAGCTCACCTACCTGGCGGCCGGGGTGCTCTTCATCCTGGGCCTGCGCTCCCTCACCCGGCCGGACCGGGCGCAGCGGGGGATGCAGCAGGCGGCGCTGGGGATGCTGCTGGCCATCATCGGCACGCTGCTGCACCACGACATCGTTCGCTACGACTGGATCATCGGCGGGCTGCTGCTGGGCACCGCCATCGGCTACCCGCTGGGCATGTGGGTGCCGATGACGGCCATGCCGCAGCGCATCGCCGTCAGCCACATGTTCGGCGCGCTGGCGGCCACGCTGGTGGGCGTCGCCGAATACTGGCTGCTGCGCGGCGACGTGCCGCGGCCCACCATGGCGGCGCTGGGGTTCGAGGTGCTGTTCGGCGCCATCACCATCACCGGCAGCTTCATGGCGTTCGGCAAGCTGCAGGGGTTCGTCACCGGCACGCCCGTGACCTACCGCGGGCAGAACATGATGAACCTGGCGCTGTTCGCGGCCACCGTCGGCATCTTCGTCTTCCTGATCTTTCGCCCCGACACGCCGGCGCTGTTCTACGCGATGGTGGTGTGCGCGCTCGCCATCGGCGTACTGATGGTGCTGCCGATCGGCGGCGCGGACATGCCGGTCGTGGTCTCGCTCCTCAACTCCTACGCGGGGCTGGCCGCGGCGGCGACGGGGTTCGCCATCGGCAACACGGTGCTGATCGTCTGCGGCGCGCTGGACGGCGCGTCGGGCCTGCTGCTCAGCATCCTGATGAGCAAGGCGATGAACCGCTCCTTCCGCAACGTGCTCTTCGGCGCGTTCGGCGCGGCGCCGGAAGGGGGCGCCGCCGTGGCGGAGCTGGCGGACCGGCCGGTGCGCTCCACCACGGCGGAGGACGCGGCGGTGCAGCTGGCGTTCAGCCGCGAGGTGGTCGTCGTGCCGGGCTACGGGATGGCGGTGGCGCAGTGCCAGCACACGGTGCGCGAGCTGGCCACGCTGCTGGAGAAGCGCGGCGCGGAGGTGAAGTACGCCATCCACCCGGTCGCCGGGCGGATGCCGGGGCACATGAACGTACTGCTGGCGGAGGCGAACGTGCCGTACGACCGGCTGTTCGACCTGGACGAGATCAACGACCAGTTCGACCACGTGGACGCGGTGCTGGTGATCGGCGCCAACGACGTCGTCAACCCGGCCGCGCGGACGGACCCGTCGTCGCCGATCGCGGGGATGCCGATCCTGAACGTGGACAACGCGCGGAGCATCATCGTGCTCAAGCGCAGCATGGCGGCGGGATATTCAGGCGTGGAGAACGAGCTCTTCTACAATCCCAAGACGGAGATGCTCTTCGGCGACGCCAAGTCGTCGCTGGAGAAGCTGGTGGCGGAGGTGAAGGCGCTGTGAACGGAAGTGCGTGAGTGCGTGAGTGCGTGAGTGCGTGAGTGCGTGACGCGTCGATGGGGACCTTCAGCGAAGGAGCGTGGACTTGGGCGTCGTGGAGTCTGCTTCGCGGCTGTTCGAGCTACTGTCGGCGACGGATGACACCTTCACGCGGCACCTGGGTCCGGGGCTGCCGGAGGCCGAGATCCGCCGGATCGTCGCGCCGGCGGGTGTGGAGCTGCCGCGGGAGGCGATCGACTTCTACAGCCGGTTCAGCCTGCCCAGCGGCTACCAGTATGGGAAGGACCAGCCGGCCCTGTACGGCATCTACTGGCTGCTCGGCCTTGAGGATGCCGTCGAGCAGTACGGGGCGCAGAAGGCGGATGGACTCTACCAGTCCCCGGAGGAACTGCTCGCTGGCAGCGCGGGCTGGTTCCCGCTGCTCCAGGAGGACGCCAACTTCTACATGCTGAACACGGCCCACGCCGACGAGGGCTCCTGTGCCATCCTGAACGTATCCGAGTACGCCGACGTTCGCACCGCCTTCGTGAGCATGGAGGCGATGTTCGACACGCTGTACCACTGGGTGCGTGAGGGTGCGCTGCAGGTGGAGGCGGGGCACGTCGCCGGAGACTACGAAGGCGACCCGGTGCGCGTCGCGGAGATCGCTGCCAGGTTCAATCCGGGCGTGGGACTCTGGGTGGTTCGATAGCGTCAGGAGAACCGTACTACAACCCGGGACGGGGGATGCCCTTCGGCGCCGCGAGGAAATGAGAAGCTGGTCGCGGAGGTGAAGGCGCTGTGAAGTGCGTGAGTGCGTGAGTGCGAGGCCCGCCGGAGGAGTATCCGGCGGGTTTCGTCGTCGGCCTGGGCCGGGCGAGCCAGATCGCGGGGACCAGACGAGGCGACACCGTTCCCGTCGATCGTCGATCACCTTATCCACGAGGTCGTCGCCCCATGACTGAAATGAGGGATTTCTTCGAGGCGCTGGCGGGCCTGGCGACCACTCTGGGGATTCTCGCCGCCGGGATATGGGCGGTCTGGCGGTTCGGCCTGGAAAAGGAGAGGGAGCCCCGCGCAGAGTTCGACATCACCGCCGAGTTTCTCGGAATCCAGGATGGAAAGTGGCTGCTGGAGGTGAACGGTCTCCTCACGAACAGGGGAAAAGTCCGTCATCTCATGAAGAATGCGAGTTTGAACATCAGATACCTGAAGGCCGCGGATCCCGTCCGCGAAAGCGACATCGAAGACCATTTCCGGCAGGTCGAATTCCCGCACGCCATTGGCCGGCGCAAGATCTGGTGGGACAGCTACATCGACCCCGGCCTGGAGTTTCGGAACAGCTATCTGGCATGGGTGCCGGCAGAGGCGACGTACATTCTCGTGCTGTGCCAGTTCGAATACGACCGGGGCCAGTGGCCGGCCCAGCGTGTACTCAGGGTCCCGGCCGTTCCTCGGCCGGGCGAGCAGTGAGAGGGCAACGGCACCGGGCGGGATTGGCGAACACTCCGACCAGGCCGAAGTTGCTCTGAAGCGCGTGAGTGGCAGTCTCTTCGGCGCAGCGCGCGCGCCGCTGCAGGCGGGATGCATCGTGCGGGGCCAGCGGAATTGCTTCCGCCGGCCCCGCTGGCGTTGTTTTCGCGCAATCCGCCGCCAGATCCGCTTCGGCGTGGGATGGAAGGGGGCGGGCTGTGTTGAACCGGAACGAATGAGCTATCTGATGACGAAGCGAATGTCGTTCGCGCAGATCTGTATCCTGCTCCTTGCGGCCGGTTGCGGGGCCGCGCCCGTGCCTGCCCCGCCGCCGGGTCCGCCGCCCGCGCCCTCGCCGCCGCCCACGCCCCAGCCGCCTCCGCCGCCTGCCGCACCCTCACTTCCGGCGGCACCGTGGTCCGGGGAACGGCTGGCCGCCGCGGCGGTGCCGGAGGCGTACGTGACGGAGTGGCGAAAGGCGGAGAACCGCTCTGCCTGCGCGCTCATCGCACCCGCCAGCCTGGGCGAGGGCGAGGGAGCCCGCCCGCGGAGCGCCACCTTCAGCGGGGGATGGGCCGTGGCGTACGACCGCTCCGGTCTGCGCAGCGCGTTCGGCATCGCGGGGACGGGGAGCCGCGCGTCGGACCTTGCGTACGACGCGTGGCCGCATCGCCGCGCGTGGGCGGACGGCAGCAGCGCGGGGTATGGGCCGGAGGGTGGCACGGGGCCCAACGAGCTGGCCTACCTGCGCATCGCGGGGCAGGACTGCCTGTACAACGTCTGGTCGCGGCTGGGCCGCGCGCACCTGGAACGCCTGCTGGAGAGCCTGCGATTCGTGGTGGTCCCGTAGCGGTCGAAACTCACTCGGAGGAGCGCGACGGGGACGGGGTGAGTGCGGCGGCATCGGAATCGACCGGTGCCGCCGTCGTTTTCGAACGGCTGCCGCGCGCGGGATCACCCCTGCATCAGCTACCCTTTTGCGCCCTTGAGCAACGAATAACCTGGTTCCTGGTCCCAATGCAATCGCGCCCAGGAATTCCTTGTATACATTCATCCAGCTTAAATTCAATCCCCAAGAAATTCTAAATTATGATTGCGGTAAATCATGCTCGGACTCTGCTCCCGCCGGATGTTGCACTTCGACAGCAACACCCAGTAAGAGACAATGGATAATTCAATCGATTTGACCAGGCTACGGCGAGCCAGTCGCATATTTTTTAAATTTTGAATTTAGGCCCACCAAATCTTCAAGCCAATCGAACGCGATCGTATCGTGAAAGGTGGTCCTGCATGCAGGATCGCCGAGGCCGTTCATTTTCGCTGCGGAATATCGGATTAAGCCTTTGATATTTACTTGAAAATCACCGCTGGACTCCTCTCCACTCGTACCCTGACTTTAGTGAACTTATCTTTATCCGACCTACTGTGTGAAGGCGTACGCCAGATCCCTCTGGCGCGTTTCATGATAGTCGAATACCTTCGTTTACAGGCCGAACACGCCGCGCATCCCGCAAACGGACAGGGAGGGGCCGAACGCACGAGGGCCAGCTGCCCATCCGTTCCCTTCCATCCCGATAAAGTTCCTTAAGCGCCACCGAAAGAACGCGGCGGGCGCATACTCGTCGCCGCTGTCGGCGGCGTGGCAGAGAACGTCTCCGCAGGGAGGTGATCGTGGACCGTGCCCACCGCATCCCTCGCGCCCTGGCCGCCTGCGCGGCCCTGGGCCTCGCCGGGCCCGGCCAGGCGGCGGCGCAGGAGCACCATCAGCATCCGGCTCCGGCCGAGCAGCCGGCGCCCATCCCGCGAGCGAGGGAGGCGTCGCGCACCGTCGTGCCCGTACGCGCCGAGCTCGCCACCGGGCCCGAGGGCGCGGTGGGCACCCGCCCGGCGCGGGAGAGCGAGGCGGTGGAGGTGCGCCTGCGCCTGACCGATCCCGCCACCGGCCGGCCGCTCACCGGGCTCCAGCCCATGGCCTGGGTGGACGTGCGCCATGACGAGCGGACGTCGCTGGCCACCTGCCAGCAGCGCGTCGGCTCGTTCGTGGAGGCCACCCTCCACGTCAAGCACGGCGAGATCAACCTCACCCAGCCCGTGGACGACCTGAACGGGCACTACCTGGTGACGCTGGCCCGCGGCGGCACGGTGGTCGTCATCGACCCCGTGAAGGGCTTCGGGCGCACGCGCATGCTCACCGCCGTGCCGCTGGGCGCGGAGGGCGCGGACTGGGCCGCCACCCCCGACGACCGCCGCATCTTCGTCACCCTGCCGTCGCGGGGCGAGGTGGCCGTCGTCAACACGCACAGCTGGCGGGTGGAGGCGCGCATCCCGGCGGGCACGCGTCCCACCCGGGCGCGCATGCACCCGGACGGCCGCCTGTGGGTGTCGGACGAGGGCGCCGGCGTGGTGGTGGTCGATGCGGAGCGCCTCGCGGTCGTCGCGTCGATCCCCACCGGGGCCGGACCGCACGCCATCGCCTTCTCGGACGACGGGGCGACGGCGTTCGTGGCGTCGCGCGGCGCGGGGACGGTGAGCGTGATCGACGCGGCCGCGCTGCGGAAGGCAGGGGAGGTACCCATCGGCGCCGCGCCGGCGGACGTGGCGTGGTCCACGGTCCGCGGCGCGGCGTTCGTCGCGGACGAGGCGGAGGGCTTCGTGTCCGTGGTCGACGCGCGGGGGACGGTCGTGGAGCGCATCCCCTTCACCCCCGGCATCCGCCACATCCGCTTCGCCCCCGATCCCGCGGACGCGCACGGCGCCCACGGCGGGCACGGCGGCGACGGGGCGGGGAACGGGACGCTCGCCTTCGTGCTGAACCCGCGCGACGGGACGCTGCAGATCTACGACGTGGCGCAGCGGCAGGTGGTGCGCACCCTTTCGGGCGCGCCGGAGCCGGACCAGGTGGCGTTCACCGGCCAGTTCGCCTACGTGCGCGCGGCGGGGACGGCCAGCGTGGCGCTCATCCCCCTGGCCAACCCCACGGCGGGCGCGGTGGGGCCGCACGACTACTTCGCCGCGGGGAGCACCGTCCCCGGCTCCATCGCCGCGGACTCGCTGGGCGACGTGCTGGTGCCGCAGCCGGGGATGCACGACGCCATCTACGCCGCCAACCCCGCCGAGCGGATGGTCTACTCCTACCACTACATGGAGGGGATGCCCGTCCCCCACGGCGGCCTCACCACCTACGGCTTCACGCCGAAGGCCGTGCGCGTCGTGACGCGCCAGGTGCGCGAGACGGAGCCCGGCGTCTACTCCGCCACGCTCAAGGTCGAGCGCGCGGGCGACTACGACCTGATCTTCCGCTCCCCCGAGCCCTACTTCCTGGGATGCTACGGCTTCCGCGTGGAGCGCGACCCCTCGCAGCACTCCGCGCGCGACGTGCGCGTGGGCGTGGAGCCGGGCGCCGAGCTGCGCCCGGGGCGGGCGACGGTGCGCTTTCGCGTGAGCGACGCGCACGAGGGGGTGCCGGTCGCCGGGCTGGACGACTTCGGGGTGCAGCTGGCCTCCACGGACGGGTGGCGGCAGCGCGCGCGGGGGGTGGCCGTGGCGGAGGGCGTCTACGAGGCGGCGTTCGACATCCCCGCTGGGGGGCTGTACGTCGCCTCGTTCGAGATCCCCTCGCGCGGCGTGGCCCTGGGCAGCCTGTCGCCCGCGTGGATCCGGGTGCAGCCGTGATCTCCCCCGCCCGCGAAGCCGCCCCGCCCCCGCGGCTGGGGGACGCGCTGACCCGCGAGTACCTGGAGGAGAACCGCGTCCTCCCCCTCTCCGTCGACGGCGGACGGCTGGTGATCGGGTGCGCGGGGCGGCCGGACCCGCAGGCGGTGGCGGAGCTGGAGGAGTTGTTCGGCGCGCCGGCGGAGCTGCGCGAGCTGCCGGAGGCGGAGCTGCTGGACGGCATCCGCCGCGCCTGTGCCCAGGAGGCCACCGCCGCGGGGATGATCGCCGACCTGCGCTCGGCCGAGACCGAGCCCGCGTCGGGCCAGGCGGTGGCGCACGACCTGGCGGAGATGGCCAACCAGGCGCCCGTCATCCGCCTGGTGAACCTGCTGCTGGCGGAGGCGGTGGAGGCCGGCGCCAGCGACGTGCACCTGGAGGCGGAGGCGCGGGAGATGGTGGTGCGCTACCGCGTGGACGGGGTGCTGCAGGACGCCCCCGCGCCGCCCCCGCACCTGCGCGCGGCGGTGGTCAGCCGGCTGAAGATCATGGCCGAGCTGGACATCGCCGAGCGGCGCCTGCCGCAGGACGGCCGCGTGCGCCTGCGCACCGAGGGGCGCGAGCTGGACGTGCGGGTGAGCACGCTCCCCACGCTGCACGGCGAGAGCGTGGTGCTTCGCCTCCTCGACGTCGGCGGCGAGCGCATCGACCTGGAAGGGCTGGGGATGGGCGCCGACACGCTCGCCTCGCTCCTCACCTTCGCCGCGCGGCCGCACGGCGTGCTGCTGAACACCGGGCCCACGGGGAGCGGCAAGACCACCACGCTGTACGCGCTGGTGGACCGCATCCGCACCGGGCGCGAGAAGATCGTCTCGGTGGAGGACCCGGTGGAGTACGAGCTCGCCGGGATCGCGCAGGTGCCGGTGAACGCGAAGGTGGGATTGACCTTCGCGCGGGCGCTGCGGGCGATCCTGCGCCAGGACCCCGACGTCCTCCTCGTGGGCGAGATGCGCGACCCGGAGACGGCGGAGATCTGCATCCAGGCCGCGCTCACCGGGCACCTGGTCCTCTCGACGCTGCACACCAACGACGCCCCCGGCGCCCTCACCCGCCTGGTGGACCTGGGC
>DASTNU010000943.1:0-4386 GCA_035720605.1 Longimicrobium sp.
GGGTTCCTCTCGCACGGAAAGCCCGTCGTAGCGGATCGAATTCTCCCCCTCTCCCGCGGAGCGGGGGAGGGGGTCGGGGGGAGGGGGCCCCGGCGGACGCAGTGAGATGCCCGTCGACGCGCCGCCGAAGTTCAACCTCCCCGGTTCCCTGCCACCGGCAACCCTCCGCACCACACCGGCATCACACACGCCGGACCCGTGAACGGATTCATGGACGACCTACAACTCATCCAGCAGGCCAGGCAGGGCGACGGCGGTGCGGTGCGCGAGCTGTACCAGCGCCACGCCGGGCGGGTGTACGCCGTCGTCAAGCGCCTGGCCGGCCACGACGACGCGCTCGCCGAAGACTGGGCCCAGGAGGCGTGGGTGCGGGCCATCCGCGCCCTTCCCACCTTCCGCGGCGACTCGCGCTTCACCACGTGGCTGCACCGCATCGCCGTCAACAGCGCGCTGCACGGCCGCCGCTCGCGGGTGCGCAAGGCCGGCCGCGAGACCTCGATGGACGACTCGTTCTCCGTTCGCCCGGCCGCGGAGAACACGGTGCTGCGCCTGCGGCTGGAAAGCGCCATGGAGCGCCTGCCGGAGGGGATGCGCAAGGTCCTGGTCCTTCACGACGTGGAGGGCTACACGCACGAAGAGATCGGGCAGATGCTGGGCGTGAACCCCGGCACGTGCAAGAGCCAGCTGTTCAAGGCGCGCGCACGGATGCGCAGGCTGCTCACGCCCCAGCCCGAAGAAGAGCCCGCAGAGGAGGAGATGGCATGCAGCATCTAGATCTGGAACAGCTCGCCCACCTGGTGGACGAGCCCGCGGAGCCGCACGAGGCGGAGCACCTGCGCGGGTGCCTGGTCTGCCGCCGCGAGCTGGCGGAGATGCGCGCGCAGACCGAGGCGCTGGGCTCGCTCGCCGATCCCGAGGTCCCCGCCGGCGCCTGGGCGGAGCTGGAGGCGCGGCTGCTGGAGGAGAAGCTGATCGGCAGGCCGGCACCCTTCCGCGTGCTGGGCCTCTACCGCCCGCCCATGCGCATCGCCGCGGCCATCGCCCTGTTCCTGCTGGGCGGGGCCGCCGGCGCCGCGCTCATGCGTACGCCGGGCGCGCAGCCCATCGCCACGCTGGAGCCCTCCACCGCCCGGGCGCCGCGCTCCACCGGGATCGCGGGGGCGCCGGAGATGATCTATCTCACCGGCCCCCGGACCGCTCCCGCGCAGGCGCCTGACGCCAACGGGGCGCGGCTGGCGGCGAACGGCGCGGCGGAGCCGGAGCCCGATCGGCCCGTGGTGGCGCCGCGCCGCACCGCGCCGCAGCGGGCCACCGCCGCCGAGGCGGACCGGGCGGCGCGCGAGCTGGTGCAGGCGCAGGCCACCTACATGGCGGCGCTGCAGCGGCTGGTGGCGATCGCCGATCCGCAGTCCGGGAACGCTCCGGAGACGCGGATGGCGGCGCTCGAGCGGCTGGTGCAGCTCACCGCCGCGGCGCTGGAGCGGGTGCCGGGCGACCCGGTGATCAACGGGTACCACCTGGCGGCCGTGGCGGAGCGCGACGCGCTTCGCCGCGAGATGGAAAAGGACGCACAGACCAACTGGTTTTGACCTTTAGCCACAACGGAGAGTGACCAAGATGAAGTTCCGCGGCATCTGGCTGCCCCTGCTGGCGGCGGCCCTGCTGGCGCCCGGTGCGGTTCGGGCACAGGAAGACGAGGAGGACCGCCGGCCGGGGATGATCGGCATCTCGTTCGACACGGGCGACGGCGACGACGTGGACGGCGTCCGCATCATCGAGGTGCGGCGCGGCGGCCCCGCCGACGAGGCCGGGATTCGCGAGGGCGACGTGGTGATCCGCCTGAACGGCAGCAGCGCCATCGAAGCCTTCCGTACCCTGCCCGCCACGCTGGAGGAGGGCGACTCGGTGCGCCTGCGCATCCGCCGCGGCGGCGACGAGCGCGACGTGGTGGTGGTCGCGGAGCGGCGGCCGGGGACGAGGTTCGGCTTCGTACGCCCCGGCCCCGGCGAGCGGCCGATGATCTTCTTCGACCGCGACAGCATGGAATTCCCGCTGGAGGCGCTCACCATGCGCATCGACAGCCTGCACACGCGGCTGCTGCACCTGGACAGCGGCATGGTGCGGGTGCAGCTGGATTCGCTGGTGCACCTTTTCAACGACAGCGCCCGCGTCTTCATCCAGCGCATGCCCAACGTGGAGCTCCGCCTGGAGGGGCCGGAGCTGGAGGCGCTGCGGCTGGAGGGCCGGCTGGAAGGGCTGGACGAGGAGCTGGAGGCCCAGCTCTTCCGCCTGGATGAGCTGGGAGGCGAGCTGGAGGGGCTGGGGGAGCAGCCGTTCTTCATGGAGCTGGGCCGCCGGGCCGCCGCCGGCGCCGAGCTGGCGGAGATGAACGAGGGGCTGGGCCGCTACTTCGACGGGCTCACCGAGGGCGCGCTGGTGATCGAGGTCGCGCCCAACACCCCCGCGGCCCGCGCCGGGCTGCAGCCGGGCGACGTGATCCTGCGGGCCGGCGGGCGCGAGGTGGACGGTCCCGAGGACGTGCGGCGGGCGCTCATGGCCGCCGAGGACGGCGAGGTGGTGCTGGAGGTTCAGCGGCAGGGCCGCCGCCGCGAGCTCACCCTGGAGTGGGACGGCCGCGACCGGGTGATCCGCACGATCCGCCCCGGCCGCGTGGAAGTCGCGCCCCGCCGCGCCCCGCGCAACTGACCGGATTGCGGCACAGGACGAACGCAAGAGCCCGCTCCACGGCAGGAGCGGGCTCTTTCGTTCGGGGGCCAGGGCCGCGGACACCAGCGGCGCCGAGACGGGCTTGCGGCTTTCCCGGCGATGGGTTTACCCGCTCAGGCCCGGGCTCTCCGCAACGCTCAGAGCGGCTGCGCGATGCGGACGACGGTGGGCGTGCGCGCGAGCAGGCGGCCCAGGGCGCGGCGCTCGTTGCGCCAGGCCAGGTCGTACCCCACCGACGCGCTCACCTGCTCGTACGCCATCGCCAGGGCGGGATCCACCGGCTGGCCCTTGCGGCGCACCTCGTAGTGCAGGTGCGGTCCCGTGGACAGCCCCGTGGAGCCCACGTAGCCGATCACGTCGCCCTGGCGCACGGGCTGGTGCTGGTTCACGGCGATGCGCGACAGGTGGGCGTAGCGGGTGGCGTAGCCGTTGGGGTGCTGCACCTCCACCAGGTTGCCGTAGCCGCCCTTGACCGCCGCGTACGACACGCTGCCGTCCGCCGTGGCACGCACCGGCGTGCCGTACGCCGCGGCGTAGTCGATGCCGTTGTGCGGCATCACCCGGCGCAGGATGGGGTGCATGCGGTCCATCCGGAAGCCGGAGGTCACCCGCATCACCTCCAGCGGCCCCGCCCACGCCCTGGGGTCCAGCGACTGCCCGTCGTCGTCGTAGTAGCCGGGGGTCTCGCCGTGCTCGTAGAAGAACATGGTGTGCAGCCCGCCGCCGACTGCGGCCTGCGCCGCCAGCACCTGGATGGAGCGCGGCCGTCCGTCCGGCCCCCGCACCCGCTCGTACGCCACCTTCAGACGTCCGCCGCCCCGCAGCGCCTCGCCGGGAAGGATGCCCTCGTAGATCTTGTCCAGGTGCCGGCCCACCATCTCGCGCTCCATGGCGGACAGGTCGCTGGCGATCATGTCCAGCGCCTCGCGAAAGGTGCCGCGCGCGTACCCGCCGATGAGCAGGGTGTCCAGCGAGGCGGGCGCGGCGCGCGCCGCAGGGAGCGACGTCAGCCCCTCCGCCGGCAGCCCCTGCTGCGGCTCCGCGAACGCGGCGACGGAGCCCAGCCCCAGCACCACCGCGGCGATCAGCGCGATGACCAGGGTGGGCGGATCGTGCCGCCAGGTGCGTATGCTCGGTCTGCTCATTGGACGCGGAAGAAGAAGCCCCGGACCTCCGGGGCCGGCCTGCGGTTCCACGGATGTGTGGGAAGGCAAACAAGATAACGGAATCCCGCGGCGGCGGACAAGAGTTTCCGCCCCGCGGATGTGTCAGAGGCGCCGCGAAGGGCAAATCTGCGTCAGTACCGGCGCCGCGGGGGCTGCAGCTTGCGCGCCGGGTAGCGCGGCTTGATCTCGGAGTTCAGGTAGCGGCCCTTGCTGGGGGCGGCGATGAACTCCTCGAACTCCTCGTCCGGGACCTCCAGGTACTGGTACACGCCCCCGTTGCGGAACTCCACCTCCAGCACGTGCGCCGCGGGGTCGTACCCCGCGCTCCTCAGGCTCGACGAATCCAGCGGCTCCCGCTTCACCTGTCCACCTCCGTAGATTCCACCGGGTTTGCGCATCGTCCACGATGCGAACGGTTCGGCCGATCACCGGCCCAGCAGAATCTACGCCGCTGCGTTCACTCTGTACATCCACCGTGAGAGAAATCGAAATC
>DASTNU010000944.1:0-7755 GCA_035720605.1 Longimicrobium sp.
ACGGCTTGCGGCGCGGGGAGCGCGCGGCGGTCCACCTTCCCCGCCGGCGTAAGGGGGAGCGCGTCCAGGACCACGCAGGCGTTGGGGAGCATGTACTCGGGAAGGGTGCGCCCCAGGAACTCGCGCACCTCCGCCGCGGAGGGCGCCGCCGCCCCGTCGGCGGGGACCACGTAGGCGACCAGCCGGCGGGTGGCGGAGGTGTCGCCGTGCACGGCGACGGCGCCCTCGCGCACCGCGGGGTGCGCCCGCAGGGCGGCCTCCACCTCGCCGGGCTCGATGCGGAAGCCGCGGATCTTCACCTGCGCGTCCAGGCGGCCCAGGAACTCCAGCGTTCCCTCCGGCAGCCAGCGCACCCGGTCGCCGGTGCGGTAGACGCGCTCCGTCCGCCCGTCCCCCACCTCCACCGTGACGAACTTCTCCGCCGTCAGCTCCGGCCGCCCCGCGTAGCCGACCGCCAGCCCGTCGCCCGCGGCGCACAGCTCGCCGGGCACACCCACGGGGGCGGGGCGCAGCCGCGCGTCCAGCACGTAGACGCGGTCGCCGGGAAGCGGCTCGCCGATGGGGATGCCGGGGCGCTCCACGTCCTCCGGGCGAACCAGGCGCGACGCGGTGATGCAGGTGTTCTCCGTGGGTCCGTAGCAGTTGGCGATGCGCACGCCGGGCAGCGCCTCCAGCGCCCGCCGCACGTGCGCCACCGAGAGCGCCTCGCCGCCGGTGCACAGCTGCCGCAGCCCCCGCAGGTCGTCCACCCGCTCGTCCACCACCTGGTTGAAGAGCCCCACGCTGAAGTACGCCCAGGTCACCCCCTCCCCGCGGATCAGCGCCCCCAGCTCCGCCAGCGCCGGCGGGCCCGCGGGAAGGACGGCGAGGCGGCCGCCGTTCAGCAGCGCGCCCCAGACCTCCAGCGTGGACGCGTCGAAGCCGGGCGACGAGGCGTGCAGCACCACGTCGCCGGGCCCGAAGCCGTAGACGCGGACGCCGCACACCAGCCGCACGATCCCGCGGTGGGGAATCACCACCCCCTTGGGCCGTCCCGTGGAGCCGGAGGTGAACATCACGTACGCGGCGGCCCCGGCGTCGCCCGCGTCCTCCGGCGCCGCCGCGTCCTCCCCGGCGATCCCCGCCGCGTCCGCGGCCAGGGAGACCACGGGCCCCGCGAAGCCCCGCAGCCCGGCGGGGACCTCGCCCGCAACCACCAGCGCGGCGCACCCCGCGTCCTCCATCATCCGGCCCAGCCGCTCCGCGGGAAAGGCGGGGTCCAGCGGGACGTACGCGCCACCCGCGCGCAGCACCGCCAGCATGGCGACGATCCCGTCGTGCGAACGGTCCAGCGCCAGCCCCACCGCCGAGCCCGGGCCCGCGCCGCGGGCGCGCAGCCAGCGGGCCAGCCGGGCGGAGCGCGCGTCCAGCTCGCCGTACGTCATCGATCCCCCCGCGCCCACCAGCGCCGGCGCGTCGCGGTTCGCCGCCGCCACCCGCGCGAAGAGCGCGGGGATCGTCGCCTCGCGCGGGGCGTCCGGGGGCGGCGCGTTCCACTCCGCCAGCACCGTCCGCCGCTCGGCGTCGTCCATCAGCGGAAGCGCCGACACCAGCGCGTCGGGGTCCGCGGCGGCGGCCCGCAGCAGCGTCGCCAGCTGGCGGGCCAGGCACTCCGCCGTCTCCGCGCGAAAGAGGTCGGTGCTGTACTCCAGCTGCCCCTCCACGCCCGCCCCCGGCACCTCGGTCAGCGCCATCGACAGGTCCACCCGCGACGTCGCCCCGCCCAGGTCCACCCGCTCCACCGCCAGCTCCCCCAGGCGCAGCGCGTCGGGCGGGGCGTTCTGCAGGGAGAAGAGCACCTGGAACACGGGGTGGTGGGCCAGCGTGCGCTCCACCCGCAGCTCGTCCACCAGCCGGTCCAGGGGAACCTCCTGGTGCACCAGCGCGGCGACGGTGCTCTCGCGGACGCGCCGCAGCAGCTCGCGGAACGAGGGCTCGCCCGACAGGTCCGCCCGCACCGGCAGCGTGTTCACCAGAAAGCCGATCAGCGGCTCCGCGGCCACCCCGCCGCGGTTGGCGACGGGGACGCCCACCACCAGGTCGTCCTGCCCCGACCAGCGCGCGAGGAGCACCTGGAAGCCGGCCAGCAGCGCCATGAACATCGAGGCGCGCTCCTGCCGCGCCAGCCCGCGCAGCGCGTCCACCAGCCCCGCCGGCAGGGTGAAGAAGTGCGACGCGCCGCGCAGGGTGGGCACGGGGGGACGCGGGCGGTCGGCGGGCAGCTCCAGCAGGGCGGGCGCGCCGGCCAGGTGCCGCTTCCAGTGGGCCAGCTCCTCCTCCAGCTGCGGCCCCGAGAGCTGCTCCCGCTGCCGGGCCGCGTACTCGGGATACTGCAGCGGCGCCGCCGTCAGCGGCGAGGGGAGGCCGCGCGAGAAGGCGTCGTACAGCGCGCCCAGCTCCTGGAAGAGCACGCGCATGCTCCACCCGTCGCTGACGATGTGGTGGATGGCCAGCACCAGCGCGTGCTCGGCCTCGCCCACCCGCAGCAGGGCGACGCGCAGCAGGGGCCCGCGCTCCAGGTCGAACGGCCTGGCCGCCTCTTCGCGCCCCCGGCGCAGCGCCAGCTCCCGGCGCGCCTCCGGGGTGGGCGCGTCCAGCGCCTCCACCGTGAGCGGGACCTCCATCCGCGGCAGCACCACCTGCACGGGGGCCCCGTCGTCCGAGGCGAACACCGTGCGCAGCGACTCGTGCCGGCTGACGATCCCGGCCACGGCGCGGCGCAGGGCCTCCACGTCCAGCGGCCCGTCCAGCAGGTACGCGCGGGCGATGTTGTACGCGGCGTTCCCCGGCTGCATGCGGTCGACGAACCAGAGCCGCTGCTGCGCGAACGACTGGGGAAAGGTGCGGGCGCCGTCCGCGTCCGCGGTGGAGGGGGCCGTACCGGTCGAGTGCGGGCTCATGCTGCCTTCGCCTGGGTTGATGCGCGGGTCGGGATGCCGGAGCTGCGGGGCGGGAACGATCTCCCCGTGCTCCGGAGAGAGCACGCGGGCGGCCGTCCACCCCCGCGCGGCACCGGCACGACCGCGCCTCCGGCGGCCGGGCCGCCCACCGGCGCGGGGACCCGGAGTGGAAGAAGCCGGGTAGTGAATGGTCCGCCGTCCTTCATCACAAAAACACTCCGAAAACGTTTGCATCGTGCGTGCGGAGCCGGATCACCGGGCGGCGATCCGGCCGAAACACGGTAGAATTCGAGCCGATACGTGGAAATCGCTCCAGCTGCGCGTCTGACTGCCTAAAATGTAGCAGCATGTGAAAGGGATGGACGAGCGAGAACACCTGGAGCGCGAGCAGGCCACGCTACGGCTGATCGCTGCCACGAAAGCGAATAAGGCTCCTTACCCAATATAGGCGCAATCGGGGATTCGTCCAGCCTTGATGTCCCCAAGAACGCGCTGCATACGTCCGGCGCGGGGCAGGGCCGTCCCTGGATCGCCTGGAAACGCTCCGTGGCGGAATCCCCCGATTCCGTTCCGCCGCAACCGGTTGAGGTCATCGCAAACCCAATTGGTATAAACGTTTATACACCTGCGAGCTTGACGTCGGGTCCGCCGCGCGACGCCACGGACTTTTCGAATCTCAGGCAGGCACGGTTGACGACACAAAATTTACTGGCGATGTTTCGAGAAGGAACTGTCGCGGCGCATATAGATCGCATCGCGCCGGGCGCACCGGGAGGGCGGGGGCGCCGTTCGTACGTACACCTGGCAGAAAGTGAGAGCAGGCGGATGCCGAGCACGTTAGCGCCCACGATCGCCCTTCCGTCCGCCGAGGCGGGCCTGGAGCCGTTCGATCCCGCGTTCCCCGAGCTGCGGGCCGACCCGCACCCGGTCTACCGCCGCTACCGCGAGCGCGAGCCCATCCACTGGGGGCTCTCGGGGCTCGCCGGGTACCCGGGCGCCTGGTACCTCTTCCGCCACGCGGACGTGGTCTCGGTGCTCAAGGACCCGCGCCTGGGAAAGGCGCGCCGCCAGGTGAACTACGAGGGCGAGGCGCAGCCCGCCGCCGCCCCGCCCGTCCCCGAGGTGGCGCGCCCCTTCATGGAGCTGGCGCGGAAGTTCATCGTCCACCGCGACCCGCCCGACCACACCCGCATCCGCAACCTGCTGCGCGTCCCCTTCTCGCCGGTCGCGGCCGAGCGGATGCGCCCCCGCATCGCCGAGATCGCCAACGCGCTGCTGGACCGCGTCGCGGAGAAGGGGGAGATGGAGGCGATCTCCGACTACGCCTTTCCCCTCCCGGTGTGGGTCATCTCCGAGATCCTGGGCGTTCCCGAGGAGGGGCGGCCGATCCTCTCGGCGGCGTCGCGGGCCTTCCAGGCGGTGGACCTGAGGACCAGCGAGGAGACGTGGCGCCGCGCGGGCGACGCCGTCGCCACCACCCGCGAATACCTGGGCGCCCTGATCGCCGAGCGCCGCCGCCGCCCCCGCGAGGACGTGCTGACGCTGCTGGTGAGGGCGTGCGACGAGACCGGCACGATCTCCGAGGACGAGCTGATGGCCAACGTCTGCTTCATCTTCGTGGCGGGCGCGGGCTTCGAGACCACCACGGGGCTCATCGGGAGCGGGATCCACGCCCTCCTCCAGCACCCGGACCAGCGCGCGCGGCTGATGGCCGACCCGGCGCTCATCCGTCCGGCAACGGACGAGTTCCTCCGCTACGAGAGCCCGGTGCAGATGACCAACCGCAACGTCATCGAGGACGTGGAGCTCGACGGCCACACCCTTCGCGCGGGCGACTCGGTGCTGGCGGTGCTCGCCGCCGCCAACCGCGACCCCCAGGCCTTTCCCGACCCGGACCGGCTGGACATCACCCGCCGGGGAAAGGCGCACGACGCCTTCGGGGTGGGGATCCACTTCTGCCTGGGCGGCCCGCTGGCGCGCGTGGAGGGCGAGGTGGCCATCGACACCCTCTTCCGCCGCCTGCCGGCCCTCCAGGCATCGGGGAAGGCGGAGTGGAACCCGGCCGTGTCGCTGCGCGTGCTCAAGTCGCTCCCGGCCGCCTTCTGAGGGCGGCCGCCCAGGACTTTCAGCCTTCTCATTCAACCGAGGAATTCCGGACCATGCACCCCACACCGCCCGCTCCCGTCGACGCGACCCCCGAGACGCCGCTCCTGGACCACGTGATCGTGATGCTGGACGGCGAGGCCTACCGCGACGTCCTCGCCTCCGGCTTCCTGCGCGAGGAGCTGGGCCGCGTGAAGGTCAAGGAGGCGGTCTCGTCGTACGCCGGCACCTACACCTCCTGCATCGTGGCCGGACACAACACGGCGGTGCAGCTCTTCGACGCCGCGCTGCCGTCCTTCCCCGGGCTCACCTCGGGGCTGGTCTTCACCTTCCAGACGCCGGGGGTGATCGACGAGGTCCGGCGGCGGCTGGTGGCGCTCGCGGCCACGCCGGTGGAGTACGAGCTGGTCCGCCGCGCCAGGCCGGGGGAGCCCAAAGAAGAGGCCCCGCCCGCGTACCACATGGTGGAGCCCGATTTCGGCGAGGAGGCGCCCTTCCTGATCACCCTCGACGAGTCGTTCGCCGAGTACTTCGAGAGCATCGGGGCGCCGGTGGGTCCGGGCGGCGAGCTCTTCCGGAGCCGCTACTTCGACGCCGCCATGGGCGCGCCGCCCTCGCCCGGCCACCGGTTCGAGGACATCACCGGGGTGGCGGTGCGGCTGCGCGGCGAGCGGGTGCGGCAGGTGGTGGCGACGATGGCGGCGCTCGACTGGACGGCGGAGGAGACGGACGAGGGGTTCGTCCTCCGCGGCCCCGGCGCCACGCTCCACCTGGTGGCCGACGAGGAGGCGCTGGAGGGGGTCCTCTGGCTCCGCCTCTCGCTCACCGCGCCGGGGGAGGGGGTCCACCGCTTCGGCGAGACCTCGACCCTTTCCTTCCAGGCGGACGGGACGGCGCTCTGGAGCTTTACCCCGCCCGTGCCGTCGGAGCGCGACGAGGCGGCGATGGCGGCGGCGGCACACGACTGACGGGCGGGCGGACGAGGAGGGGAGCGGCCTGACTCGCCGCTCCCCTCCCGCGCCCCCGGCGGGCCGGACGCGCGTCGTCCTCGCCCTCCGCCCTCTTTTTCAGCCCGATTCCAGGTGGGAGACATGAAGGTCATGGAGACGAAGGACGCCGGGGCGGCGGAGCGGGCGGGGGCCGGGCGGGGCCCGCGGACGGCCTGCGTGCACCATCCTTTCGAGGCGCGCGCGGCGCTGGCGCCGCACGCCGTGGCGGTCGTCGACGGCGCGGTGACGCTCACCTACGGCGAGCTGGAGGCGCGCGCCAACCGGCTGGCGCGCGCGCTCCTGCGGCGCGGCGCGGGGCCGGAGGTGCGGGTGGGGGTCTGCCTGGAGCGCTCCGCCGAGCTGGTCGTGGGCCTCCTGGGCATCCTGAAGGCCGGCGCGGCGTACGTCCCCCTGGACCCGCACTACCCGCGCGAGCGGATCGCGGCGACGCTCGACGACGCCCGCGCCCCTCTCCTGGTCTCGCAGACCCGCTTTCGCGCCCTCCTGGACGGGCACCGCGGCGGGGTCCTGTGGACGGACGCCGACCGCGACGCCGTCGAGGTGGAGAGCGACGAGCGCCCGGCGAGCCGGGCGCATCCCGAAAACCTGGCGTACCTGATCTACACATCGGGCTCCACCGGGCGACCCAAGGGGGTGCAGATCGAGCACCGCAGCGCCACCGCCCTGCTGGCGTGGTGCCGCCGGACCTGGACGCCGGAGGAGTGCGCGGCGGTGCTGGGGTCCACCTCGGTCTGCTTCGACATGCACGTCTTCGAGGTCTTTCACACCCTGGCGGTGGGCGGCAGGATCGTGATGGCGGAGAACGCCCTGGCCCTCCCGTCGCTCCCCGCGCGCGACGAGGTGACGCTGGTCAACACCGTGCCGTCGGCCGCCGCCGAGCTCCTGCGCTCGGGCGGCCTGCCGCGCTCGGTGCGGACGGTGAACCTGGGGGGCGAGCCGCTGAAGGGGGCGCTGGCCCGGGGGCTGTACGCCCTGGGGCACGTGGAGCGGGTCTTCAACCTCTACGGCCCCACCGAGGACACCACCTACTCCACCGCGCTCCTCGTCCCCCGCGGCGCCGGGCGCGAGCCGACGGTGGGGCGGGCGGTGGCGGGGACGCGGATCCACCTCCTGGACGAGTCGCTGCGCCCGGTCGCGGACGGCGAGGCGGGGGAGGTCTACCTCTCCGGCGCCGGGCTCGCCCGCGGCTACCTGGGGCGGCCGGCGATGACGGCGGAGAAGTACCTTCCCTGCTCCTGGAGCGAGCCGGGCGGGCGGATGTACCGCGTGGGCGACCTGGGGCGCCTGCTCCCGGACGGCGAGCTGGACTGCCTGGGGCGGATCGACCACCAGGTGAAGGTCCGCGGCTTCCGGGTGGAGCTGGGCGAGGTGGAGGCGGTGCTCCTGGCGCACCCCGCCGTCCGCGACGCCGTGGTGGTGGCCCGCGAGGACGCCACCGGCGACCGGCGGCTGGCGGCGTACGTGGTGGCGGACGGGATCGACGCCGCGGCGGCGCGCGCCTGGGTGGCCGAGCGCCTTCCCGACTACATGGTCCCCGCGGCGACCGTCCTCCTCGACGCGTTCCCGCGGCTTCCGAACGGGAAGGCCGACCGCGCCGCGCTCCCCGAGCCCGGGTTCGGGCGGGGGGACGACGCGGGGTACCTGGCGCCGCGCACCCCGGTGGAGGCGCGGGTCGCGGAGATCTGGGGCGAGGTGCTGGGGAT
>DASTNU010000945.1:0-2597 GCA_035720605.1 Longimicrobium sp.
CTTGATGGCGATGCAGTCGTCGCCCGTGTCGAAGAGGCAGCGCTCGATCAGCACGTCGCGGCACGACTCGGGGTTGCACCCGTCGTTGTTGGGCCCGTGCGTCACCACCTGCACGCCACGGACGGTGACGTTGGTGCACAGGACGGGGTTGATCTCCCACATCGGCGAGTTGACGATGGTGACCCCTTCCACCAGCACGTTGCGGCAGCGGTACGGCTGGATGAACTGCGGCCGCAGGTACGATCCCCCGGTGAAGACGCGCTCCGCCACCGGCGTCCCCGCCTCCACCATCGCCAGCAGGCGGGCGCGCGCGGGGAGCTGGTTGGGATTGTCCACCCATTCGGGGTGCTGCTTCCAGGCGCCCTTCCACGGCCACCAGTGCGTCTCGTCCGCCTGGCCGTCCAGCGTGCCCTGGCCCGTGACCGCGACGTTCTCCTGCTCGAAGGCGTAGATGAGGGGCGAGTAGCCCATGAGCTCCATCCCCTCCCAGCGGGTGAAGACGGCGGGAAGGTAGGCGTTCGGATCGCGGCTGAAGGCGATGGTGCCACCGCGCGAGACGTGAAGGTTGACGTTGCTGCGCAGGTGGATGGGGCCGGTCAGGAAGCGTCCCTCCGGCACCACGACGCGCCCGCCCCCGGCTTGTGCGCACGCCTGCACCGCCGCGCGGAATGCCACCGTGCAGTCCGTGCTCCCGTCCCCCACCGCGCCGTAGGAGGTGATGGCGAAGTCGCGGTCCGGGAACGCCGGCGGGACGATGCGGGCCAGGATCTCCGGCACCCGCTCCCACCCCTCGTCACCGGTGGATGCGGCCGGCGCGACCCCGTGCGGCCCGGCGGGAGCGACGCGCGTCGCGCATCCCGCCGCCAGGCCGGGGAGCACCAGCGCCGCCCCCGCGCCGATGGCCGCCGTGCGCAAGAACTCGCGTCGGGAGAGGATCCCGGCCACCGGATGGACTTCGCTCATCGACAGCGCTGCTCCTTCCGCTGATTTGCTCCCACTGGGATCAAATGTCGTGCGCCGGTGCACTGATCCAGGCCCCGCGGCCGGCGATCGAAATCCCCGCAACGACTCCACGCTGTCCGCCTTCGCGGACACCAACGGCGTCGCGCTTCGCGCGGACCCCTCACCCCCGACCCCTCTCCCGCAAACTGCGCGGGAGAGGGGAGACTGATTCACGCCCGAAGCCCGCGGTCCGACAGTCCGCGCAGGCGGACTTCGTGACGTTCCAGCAGCGGTTCCAACCGCCGGGCGCGGGGCTCGCCTCTACGCGACTCACCCACCCGCTCCCATCACTCATCACCCTGAGCCCCCCACCCCTTCACCCTCTCACCCGATCTCCGGCGCCGCGAACGACGGCGCGGCCACCAGCGCCACCGCCCCGCGCAGCCGCGGGTTGGCCACCGTCTCCGGGAGGATGGGCGTCGCGGCGGCCGCCGGGGTCAGGGCGCGCTCCGCGATCTGCGCGCGCACCCGCGGCTCGATCAGGTCCCACGCCGCCGTGATCTCGCCGCCGATGAAGATGCGCGACGGGTTCAGCGCGTTGACGATCATCGCCAGGCCGCGCCCCAGGTACATCCCCGTCTCGTCCAGCGCCTGCCGCGCCCGCCCGTCGCCCGTGCGCGCGCGGGTGATCACGTCCTCGATGGTGAGCGAGGTCTCCTCCAGCAGCGCGCGCGTCTCCGCGGGCGACAGCTCGTGCCCCAGGTAGCGCGACAGGGTGGCCAGGTTGGAGGTGTGCGCCTCCCAGCACCCCAGCCGCCCGCACAGGCAGCGCGGGCCGTCCCACTCCAGCGGCACGTGGCCGAACTCGCCGGCGGTGTGGCTGTGGCCGCGCACCACGCGCCCGTTCACCACCACGCCCGCGCCCACGCCGTCGCTCACCGTCACGTAGACGAAGTCGCCCGAGTCCGCGCCGCGCTGACCCAGCCACACCTGCGCCAGCGCGCAGGCGATCGGCGCGTTCTCGATGTGCACGTCCAGGCCCGTCGCCTGCGCCAGGGCGTCGCGGATCTCCACGTCCTTCCACCCCAGCTGCGGCGAGTTGAGCACGCGGCCGCTGCGCTGGTCCACCATCCCCGGCACCACCAGCCCGAACCCCTCGCAGGCGCCGCCCTCGCCGTAGGTGCGCACCAGCCGCTCCGCCCGCGCCGCCAGCTCGGCGACCAGCACCGCCGGCTCCACGCGGGTGGGAAAGGTCTCCTGCGCGATCTGGTTGCCGGCGAAGTCGCTCAGCATGAGCCAGGTGCGGCTGAAGCGCACGTCCGCCGCCACCACCAGCCGGTCCCGGGTGCGGATGTGCAGCATCCGCGGCTTGCGGCCCCGCGCGGTGTCCACCGTCTCGCCCTCGTAGACGGCGCCTTCCTCGATGAGCTCGTTCACCAGCGCCGTCACCCGCCCGCGCCCGATCTTCATCCGCCGCGCCAGGTCCGCCCGGCTGATCGGCTGGTGCTCGCGCACCAGGTTCAGCAGGATCTGCCGGTTGATCTCCCGGCCGGTGCTGCGGGTGGCGAGCTTGAAGTTGCGGACGTTGATCTTCCTCACGCGGACGGCCGGTCAGAGGGGCGATTGACGGGAGCCTTGCGCGATCCGGGACGGCG
>DASTNU010000946.1:0-2690 GCA_035720605.1 Longimicrobium sp.
CACGTCCTCCGTCTTGTCCACCCGGCCGGCCTGCAGCTCGGAGATGTGCAGCAGCCCCTCGGTGCCGGGCATGATCTCCACGAACGCGCCGAAGGTGGTGGTGCTCTTCACCTGGCCCTCGTAGATGCGGCCCACCTCGGCCTCCTCCGTCATCCCCGCGATGATCTTGCGGGCGCGCTCGCCGCCCTCGCCGCTCACCGACGCGATGGTCACCGTGCCGTCGTCGTCGATGTTGATGGTGGCGCCCGTGGCCTCCTGGATGCCGCGGATCGTCTTGCCCTTGGGCCCGATGATCTCGCCGATCTTGGCCGGGTCGATCTTGATGGTGATGATGCGCGGCGCGTACTGCGACAGCTCCGGCCGCGGCGACGCCAGCACCCGCTCCATCTCGCCCAGGATGTGCATCCGCGCGCGGTTGGCCTTCTGCAGCGCCTCGCGCATCAGCTCCAGCGACAGCCCCTCGATCTTGATGTCCATCTGGATGGAGGTCACGCCGTCGCGGGTGCCCGCCACCTTGAAGTCCATGTCGCCCAGGGCGTCCTCGCTGCCCAGGATGTCGGTGAGCACCGCCACCCGGTCGCCTTCCTTGATGAGCCCCATGGCCACGCCGGCCACGGCCGCGCGCATGGGCACGCCGGCGTCCATCAGCGAGAGCGAGCCCGCGCACACCGTCGCCATGGACGACGAGCCGTTGCTCTCCAGCACGTCGCTCACCACGCGGATGGTGTAGGGGAACTCGTCGAACGGGGGCAGCATGGCCTCCAGCGCCCGCTCCGCCAGCGCGCCGTGGCCGATCTCGCGGCGGCTGGTGCCGCGCATGGGCTTCACCTCGCCCGTGCTGAACGGCGGGAAGTTGTAGTGCAGCATGAAGCTCTTCTTCTGCTGCACCGCGTAGTCCACCGTGTCGTACGCCTGCTCGTCGCCCTGCGTGCCCAGCGTGGTCACGCCCAGCGCCTGCGTCTGCCCGCGGGTGAACAGCGCCGAGCCGTGCGCGCGCGGCAGCACGCCCACGTCGATGCTGATGGGCCGCACCTCGTCGGTGCCGCGGCCGTCGGAGCGCTTGCCGGTGGCGAGGATCATCTCGCGCGTGTCGCGCTTCTCCAGGTCCTTCACCACGCTGCCGACGTCCTTCTCGCACTCCGGGAACTCCGCCAGCAGCGCCGCCGCGATCTCGTCGCGGATGGCGCGGAGCGCGTCGTTGCGCTCGTGCTTGCCGGCGATGGTGAGCGCCTGGCTCACGCGGTCCGCCGCGGCGGCCTCCACGCGGCCGCGCAGCGTCTCGTCCACCGCCCTGGGCGTCCACTCCATCTTCGCGGGGACGTCGAGCTGCGCCAGCATCTCCTTCTGCAGGCCGATGAGCTCCTTGATCCCCACGTGGGCCACCATCAGCCCCTCCGCGATCTCCTCCTCCGGCACCTCCAGCGCGCCGCCCTCCACCATCATGATCGCCTCTTCGCTCCCGGCGACGATGATGTCCAGGTCGCTGTACTCCAGCTGCTGGAAGGTGGGGTTGAGCACCCACTGCCCCTGGATGCGCCCGATGCGCACCGCGGCCACCGGCTCCGCGAAGGGAATGCGGCTCATGTTCAGCGCCAGCGAGGCGCCGGTGAGCGCCATCACGTCGGCGTCGTTCTCCTGGTCGGCGCTGATGACGTAGACGAAGATCTGCGTCTCGTTGGCGAACCCGTCGGGGAACAGGGGGCGCAGGGGGCGGTCGATGAGCCGCGCGGAAAGGATCTCCTTGTCGCTGGGCCGGCCCTCGCGCTTGATGAAGCCGCCCGGGATCTTGCCCGCCGCGTACGTCCGCTCGCGGTACTCGATGGTCAGGGGGAAGAACGGCAGGTGGGTGGGCGTGTCCTGCGCCACCGCGGTGCACAGCACCATCGTCTCGCCGAACTGCACCGTGCACGATCCGTCCGCCTGCCGGGCCATCTTGCCCGCCTCGATGACGAGGGGGCGCCCGGCGAACTGTCTCTCCAGCTTTGCCATGTCGGTCTATCCTTTGGATTGCTCGGGGGAAGCCGCACTCCGGGCAGCGCTCCCCCGCAGGCGGAGCCCGGTCGCTTTGATGTTCACTTCGTCGCCGCTGTGCACAAACGCGCGCGCCGGCCGCAGGGTCCATGCCCGTGCGGCCGGCGCGCGTTCCTTCTAGTCCGCGGTGTGGCGGGGACGCGCGGTCCGGGGACGCGGCCTCGCGGCCGTCATCCCCCGCCTCTCGCGCGCGCCTGCCGGGTTGCCGATCAGTGGCGCAGCCCCAGGTCGGCGATGAGGGCACGGTAGCCCTCCAGGTCGGTGCGGCGCAGGTAGTCCAGCAGGCTGCGGCGCTGACCCACCATCTTCAGCAGCCCGCGGCGGCTGTGATGGTCCTTCTTGTGGGTACGGAAGTGATCCGTGAGGTCGTTGATGCGCGCGGTGAGCAGCGCGACCTGGACCTTGGTGCTGCCGCGGTCGGTCTCGTGCAGCTGGTACTTCTTGATGATGTCGTCGCGGTTTTCGGCCGTGAGCGCCATGATCGGAGCCTCCTGAAGAGTCTATGCTGGTCGGGAAGTCAGCCGATCCAATCGAACGGAAGTCGAGCGGATCAACAACAAGCCAAGGAAGATACCGGAGTTTGGCGTTTCTGGCAACCCGTTCCGCCCACGCCGGTCCTGCCTCGGACGGTTGAAACCGCGGCTGCAACGTCACGAAGT
>DASTNU010000947.1:0-5942 GCA_035720605.1 Longimicrobium sp.
CGCCCGCGGCCATGGACAGCGCCCCCGCCACCAGCCCCGCCACGCCCGCCAGCAGCATCTGGGGACGCCCGGTCCCGCTGGCGGCGATGCCCACCACCAGGCTGGAGACGGAGACGAGCCCGTCGTTGGCGCCCAGCACGACCGCCCGCAGCCAGCCGGTGCGCGTGGTCCGGTGGCGCTCCGGGTGCAACGCTCTCATGGGACACTCCCCTGGTGAACGGGATCCGGTTTCTCTCAGCTCCGAACCGCCTCCATCCGCGGGAGGGCGGCGACAGGCACCGCGACCCGCGCCGCCGCGCCGGCTGCCTGCCGCGCCTCCAGCTCGAGCACGGCCAGGGTGGTGCGCACCACGGAGTCGGGGTTCAGCGAGATGCTGTCGATCCCCTCCCGCACCAGGAAGCGGGCGAACTCCGGGTAGTCGCTGGGCGCCTGGCCGCAGATGCCGATCCTGCGGCCCGCCGCACGCACCTCGCGGATCGCCTGCGCCACCATTCGCGTCACCGCCGGGTTCCGCTCGTCGAAGAGGCGCGCGACCAGGGCGCTGTCGCGGTCCACGCCCAGCACCAGCTGCGTCAGGTCGTTGCTGCCGATGGAGAAGCCGTCGAACACCTCCGCGAACTCCGCCGCCAGGATCACGTTCGACGGGATCTCGCACATCACGTAGACCTCCAGCCCGTTCTCCCCCCGCACCAGCCCGTTCACCGCCAGCTCGGCGACCACGCGGCGTCCCTCGTCCACGGTGCGGCAGAAGGGGACCATCACCTTCACGTTCGTCAGCCCCATCCGCTCCCGCACCCGCAGCAGCGCACGGCACTCCAGGGCGAACGCCTCGCGGTAGCGCGCGTCGTAGTAGCGCGACGCGCCCCGGAAGCCGAGCATGGGGTTCTCCTCCGCCGGCTCGAACGCCGCCCCGCCCAGCAGCCCGCCGTACTCGTTGCTCTTGAAGTCGGAGAGGCGCACGATCACGTCCCTGGGCCAGAACGCCGCGGCGATCGTCCCCACTCCTTCCGCCAGCCGCTCCTCGAAGTACTCGCCCGGGTCGGCGTATCCCGCGGCGAGCGCCTCCACCTCCGCGCGCTGCGCCGGGTCGGCGATGCGCTCGGGGTGCAGCAGGGCCATGGGATGCACGCGGATGTGCGCGGAGATGATGAACTCCAGCCGCGCCAGCCCCACCCCGTCGTTCGGGAGCATCGAGAGCTTGAGCGCCTCGCCCGGGTTGCCGACGTTGAGCATGATCTTCGTCCGCGGCCGCTCCAGGGTGGAGAGGTCGGTGCGCTCCACGTGCGCGGCCAGGCGCCCGCGGTACACCCTTCCCTCCACACCTTCGGCGCAGGAGACGGTGACCGCCGCCCCGTCCGGGACCGCCTCCGTCCCCCGCTCTGTGCCGACGACGGCGGGAATGCCCAGCTCGCGGCTCACGATGGCCGCGTGGCAGGTGCGCCCGCCCCGGTCGGTGACGATGGCGGCGGCGCGCCGGAGCACCGGCTCCCAGTCGGGGTCGGTCATCTCCGTGACCAGCACCTCGCCCTCCCCCAGCTGCTCCAGGTCGGCCGCGGAGCGGATCACCCGCGCGCGCCCGGACCCGATCTTCTCCCCCACGCTGCGCCCCGAGGCCAGCACCTCGCCGGTCTCGTCCAGGACGTACCGCTCCAGCACCAGGCCGCTCTCCCGCGCGTGCACCGTCTCCGGGCGCGCCTGCAGCAGAAAGAGCTCGCCGGTGCGGCCGTCCCTGGCCCATTCCATGTCCATGGGCGTAGGCGCGCCGCGGTGCGCGGAGTAGTGGTCCTCCACCAGGCACGCCCAGCGCGCCAGCGTAAGGACCTCGTCCTCGTCCAGGACCAGGCGGGCGCGCTCCTCCGGCGGGACCGGCACGCTCTTCACCGGCCGCGTGCCGCCCTCGTCGTAGACCAGCTTGAACTCCTTGCTGCCGGCGCGGCGCTGCAGGAGCGGGCGAAAGCCCTGGCGCAGGGTGGGCTTGAAGACCACGTGCTCGTCCGGGTTCACCGTCCCCTGCACCACGCTCTCGCCCAGCCCGTACGCGGCGTTGATCACCACCACGTCGCGAAAGCCGCTCTCCGGGTCCAGCGAGAACATCACCCCGGCGCCGGCCAGGTCGCTGCGCACCATCTTCTGCACGCCGACGGAGAGCGCCACGTCCTGGTGGCGGTAGCCGCGCTCGGCGCGGTAGACGATGGCGCGGTCGGTGAAGAGCGAGGCGAAGCAGCGCCGCACCGCGTCCAGGAGCGCGGCCTCGCCGCGGACGTTCAGGAAGGTCTCCTGCTGCCCCGCGAACGACGCCTCGGGCAGGTCCTCGGCGGTGGCGCTGCTGCGCACGGCCACGTCGCACCCGGCGCCGTACTCCGCCTGCAGCCGGCGGTACGCCGCGCGCACCGCCACCGACAGAGGAGGCGGAAGGGGCGCCGCGAGGATCGCCTCGCGGAGGGCGTGCCCCGCCTGCCGCAGCCGGTCCAGGTCGCCGACATCCAGCCCGTCGAGCGTGGCCCCAATCAGAGCCTCCAGCCCGGCGGCACCCAGGAAGGCGCGGTAGGCGTCCGCCGTGGTCGCGAAGCCGTTGGGGATGCGCACGCCGAGCGGGGTGAGGGCGCGCCGCAGCTCGCCCAGCGAGGCGTTCTTGCCCCCCACCAGCGGCACGTCGTCCAGGCCGAGCTCGTCGAACCAGCGGATCCAGGACTCGCTCATCGCTCGCTCCCTTCAGATGACCCCGAGACACCCGGCGGCGTCAGCACTCGTCGTCCTCCTTCTCGTCGGGAAGATGGACGTCCGGCGGCCAGTCGTCCTGCGGATCGGCAGTGGAACGCGGGAACTTCGCCCCGGCCGCGGCGCCGGCGGTCCCGGCGGACGGCGGCGTACCGGCAGGCTCCGGCCTGGTGCCGGGTAGAGTCAGGGTGGACATGGCTCCCTCCATGTTGCGTGGTTCAACCTCCGCCACCGGCGCGCCCCCGCGCGCCGGGATGCTCCCGTTCATGGGCGGAGCGGCGCTCCCGCGTCCTCTCCCGCGGTCCCCGCGGCCGCGTCCGCGTCTGCGCGCGGTGTCCCGGCACCGTACCAGAAGGTGTAGGCGTAGCGCGCGTCGCCCACCGCCACCGTCAGGCGCAGCGGGGCGCGCCCCGCGCCTGGATCGCCGGCCAGGCAGTCGAGCGGGACGGACGTCCACAGCCCGCCCTGCAGCGTGGGGACGCGCGCCACCGCCACCGCCTCGTCCTCGCGCGACGCGCGCGGGGGGACCACGTCGGCGGGCGCACCGCCACCCCGCCGCCGCATCTCCCAGCCGGCCGCGTCCGCGGGGCACCGGCCCGCCGCCTTTCCCACGGCGGCGGCGTCCCACTCGATCCGCAGCAGCGCGTCCCCCTTGTTCCACAGGCGAAAGCGCACGCCCTCCACCGTCGCCTGCGTCCGGAACGCGATCAGCGAGTCTTCGAAGAAGGTTCCCCGTCCGTCCGGCTCCGGACCGGGACGGGCCGTCCACGCGGCGCCGGCGCCGGAGGAGCGCTGCACCTCCTGCAATCCGACCCGGGGGACGGCGTCGCTCCCCAGCGGGAGCCAGATGCACCCGGCCGCCGCGAGCGGCAGCAGGAGCGCAGAGATCCGCATCCTCATCTTCCCCTCCTCTCCGTCCGTTCCGCTCCATCACGGGGAGCGGAAACACGCCCGGTCGGCACCGCGCCGGGACGGCGGCGGGAGGGCGCCTCCCGCCGCCTGCGTCATGGTCACACCGTGATCGCCACCTTCAGCACGCCGTCGCGCTGGTGGCCGAACAGGTCGTACGCTTCCTCGATCCGGTCCAGGGTAAAACGGTGCGTCACCAGCGGGCGCAGGTCCGCGCGGCCGCTGGCCACCACGTTCAGCAGCCGCCGCATCCGCTCCTTGCCGCCGGGGCAGAGCGTGGTCACGATCCGGTGGTCCCCGAGCCCCGCGGCAAAGGCGTCCAGCGGAAGCTCCAGCTTGCCGGAATAGACGCCCAGGCTGCTGAGGGTGCCGCCCGGCTTGAGCACGCGCAGGCAGCTCTCGAAGGTGCCCTGCGTCCCCAGCGCCTCGATGGCCACGTCCACCCCCCGCCCCTCCGTCAGCTCCATGATCCGCTGGACCGGGTCCTCGTCCTGGTAGTGGATGGTGACGTCCGCCCCCAGCCGCGCCGACACCGCCAGCCGTTCGGCGAGTCCGTCCACCGTGATGATCCGGCTGGCTCCCCGCAGCCTGGCGCCGAGGGTCGCGCACAGGCCGATGGGGCCCTGCGCGAAGACCGCCACCGCGTCGCCGATGCGGATCCCCCCGCTCTCCGCCCCGCCGAAACCCGTGCTCATGATGTCGGGGCACATCAGCACCTGCTCGTCCGTCAGCCCGTCCGGCACCGGCGTCAGGTTGGCCATCGCGTGGGGGATGCGGACGTACTCCGCCTGGCACCCGTCGATGGTGTTCCCCATCCGCCACCCGCCCATGGCCCTGCCGCCGCACTGCGCCTGGTGCCCGTCCAGGCAGGGGCTGCACTGCCCGCACGGGGTGATGGCGCCCACGATCACCCGCTGCCCCACGCGGTAGCCGGTCACCCCGGCGCCCAGCGCGGCGATCACGCCCACCGGCTCGTGGCCGATGATGCGCCCGGGCTCCACCGGGTACTCGCCCTTGAGGATGTGGATGTCGGTGCCGCAGATGGTGGTGGTGGTCACGCGCAGCAGCGCGTCGCCGGGCCCGACCTCGGGGACCGGCTTCTCCTGCAGCTCGATGCGCCCCGGCGCCACGAAGACGGCCGCCTTCATCGTCCCGGCCACGCGGCCGGGGTGCACGGGGGCGATTGCGGGTGTCGCGGTTACCATCGGATCCCTCCACGGTTCGGGTGCCGCCCGGAGCGCGTGAACGGCGCGAGGCCGGCGCCCGGCTTCTGACCGGGTCCCACGGGGCCCCGGCAGGGGTCACTCGTATGGATACCTCCGCCGCCGCGCCGGGGGCGTAGGGCAACGCAGGCTCGCATGTCGGGGGTTCCTCACCGGCCTCGCGAGGGCCGTCGGCCGTGTGCGCGCACGGCGGCCTGCGTTCGCCCACACCTCCGCGGGAGATCGCCCCACGGCACAGGGGAGCGATCCCTGACCCGACCGGCGGGACGGACGCAGAGATTTCTGAAGGGAAAGGATTCCCCGGATGATCAGTGAGGGCCCGATGAATCGATCCGGACCCCGCCACCGGTCGCGGCGCGCGGCCCCGCCGGTAGCGATGGCCGTCTGACTGCGTCGGGCGGAGGTGGGGGGGAAAAACAACGCGCGGTCCGTCGTGAGGGGGCTTCGGGACGGACCGGACCCATGCGAATGGAGGGAGCGATGCCGGAGCTTGCCCTGCGGTCCATCCTGGCCGCCACGGACCTTTCACCCAGCGCCGATCCCGTGCTGCGCGCGGCCGCCCTGCTGGCGCGAGCCACGGGGGCGGCGCTGCACGTCATCCACGCGCTGGACCTTCCCCTCGCCCCGAACGTGGGCGCGGACGAGCCGGCCCCGTTTCCCGCGGTGGTGCAGGCGGCGCGCGCCGCGCTCGACGCGCAGCTCTCGCGCGCGCTTCCCCCCGGGGCACAGGTCGAGACGGTGCGCCTGGAGCTCTACGCGGCGCATCGAGCCGTCTCGGCGTACGCCCGGACCGTCGCGGCGGACCTGGTGATCCTCGGTCCGCACACGCACACGGGGGTAGAGGCACGGGTGCTGGGTTCCACGGCGGACCGGCTGATCCGGACGCTGGACGTGCCCTGCCTGGTCGTGCGCGGCGACTTCGGCCTGCCGCTACGCCGGGTGCTGGTGCCGCTGGACCTTTCGCAGGCCGCACGGCCGGCGCTGGAGCTGGCGCTGCGCTGGTCGCACGCGCTGGGCTACCCGGGCGGCGGGCCGGGGCGGCGGACGGACGTCGTGGTGCTGCACGTGGTGCCGCGACCCGACGGCGTGCGC
>DASTNU010000948.1:0-3265 GCA_035720605.1 Longimicrobium sp.
CCATCACGCCGGTGCTCCGCGATCGAGAACCCCGGGCTCCGGCTCGCGACGGCCGGCCGGCGCTGCGTGGTGCGCGCGCCATTCGTCCATCAGGCCGCGGATGGCCGCCGGGTCGACCCCGAAAATCCCCGGCGGAAGCGGCTCAGGCTTGATCCCCGCCGCAAGCGCCTTCGCCTCGCGCGCCCTGGCCCTGTCCGCCATGAGCTCGATCAACGCGACCCCGAAGCCGACCGTCCCGCCGGCCACCCACAGGCGCGGATCGCCCAGGTCGATCGAGCCCTGGTAGACGACCCAGCCCAGCAGCCCGCCGGCCCCGGCCGCGAGCCAGCGCAGCGGCGCGGCCATCGGCCGGCGGGTCACGCGGGCGAGCGCGCCCATCGCCAGCAGCAAGGTGATCAACCCGAACAGCATGCCGGTGACCAGCCCGTCGACGAAGCCCCCGAACCCCGCTTCACGGTCGCCCATCAGCATCAACAGGCCGAACGCGGCGATCGGGGGGACGCCGGCCAGGGCAAACGGCGCTTGCGCCCACCGCGGCAGCCGGTCCACCCAGTCCCAGTAACGCGCTCCCAGCGAGCCCGACGTGTCCGGCTCCACCGGAAAGCCGCCGGTGCGCCGCGCCTGTTCCCACACGGCCGAGCAGCGGGCGCACCCGGCAACGTGCGCCCGCACCGGCGCGCTCTCGTGGTACCACGAACCCGCCGGGTCGCCGAACATCTGCGCGTAGAGCTCCGGCGCGTTCTCCGGCACCCACGGACACGTCCGCTCCTGCTCCGCGTTCAGCGCCTCGGCCCACGCGGCCACCTCCGTGTGCCAGTGGATGCGCAGCGCCGGCCCCGCCGGCACCCGCACCGATCCCGTCTCCCACGCCGAGACCTCCAGCGCGCTCGCGTGCACCGCGTCCGCCATCTCCTCCACGGTCCAGCCGCGCCGCTCGCGCAACGCACGCACCTGCTCCGCGGACGCGACGTCCTTGCGAGGCTTGAGGAGCTGAAAGCGCATGATGACCTCCGGAAAGAATCGCCGGATGGGGACCGGCGCATGCCATCGAAATACGGCGGATAACGACGTGAGTTTCCGTCCACCGCGCAAGGCAGTATCCGCCCGGGCCTCAGTCCTCGCAGCGCCCGGCCTCCACATCGCGGATGGCGTCCAGGCTGCCGCCGTGGACGCCGCTGGCCACCACGATCCGACGCACGCCGCTATCGCGAACGCACGCCGTCGGGAACGGGTTCCGCGCGGGGCGGCGGGGCCTCGTCCGCGCCGGGAACGCGGCTGCCGGGCAGCAGGTGCGCCTCGGCGAATGGAGGCGTCTGGGGATCGGCGCCGGGCGCCGGCGGAGGCGTTTTCCTGGCCCGCCGCTTCGCGGCCCGCTGCGCATCCGCTTCCTTTTCCTCCCGGTGCTGCCGATGCACTTCCAGAGCGACCACGGCAAGAAATATCACCGTCATCTGGGCCAGCGGGTCCATCCCCAGCAAGGCCATGACGGCGACCAGCGCGAGGGTGGTCACCGCCTTGAACCCGCGGGCGCGGAACGTCCGCGCGGGGTACACCCGGTCCCACAGCACGGAGGCCCAAATCCAGCCCATGTACACCGCGAGAAGCTGCAGCACGGGTGTGAGCGACGGCTCGAAGCCGGCCGCGGGCTCCACGATGAACCGGAGAAGCGCCAGCACCAGCATCAGCAGCACCAGCCACCCGCCGAACACCGTCATGCCCACCAGGGTCCGCAGCGGCTCCGGCAGCTTCTCGCCCACGTCCATCGTCCTGAACACGAACCCGAGGAAGCCGCCTCTGGACTTGACGGGGATCGGCCCGAGCGCCTGCTCCACCTCCGCTGCGCGCCTGCACGCCGCACACCGTTTCTGGTGTGCCTGGAGCAGTTCCTCCCTCCGCAGGCGCTCGCGCACGTCGTCCGCGTCGCCCTCCAGGCGGGCGCGGGCATCCGCTCCCCACGCGCAGGGCCGGGCGCCGGCCGCGTCCCACGCGCGCGCGCGGCGTTCCCGCCACGCCACCCGGGCCAGCGCGACCGCGTGGTCGGGACCCACGGACACGGCGCCGGCCTCCCAGGCCGATACTTCCAGCGGGCTCACCTCCACCGCGCCGGCGAGCTGTTCCTGCGTCCAGCCGAGCTCGTCGCGCAGCGCCCGCACCTCCTCCGCGCCCATGGCGGGTTTGCCGTGGCCCGCGAAGATCGCGTCCAGCATCGAGATTCCCTCGCATCGAAAGGGCTACCCCCCCGCGCCGGACCCCCGCCCGGACCTCAGTCCTCGTACCGCCCCGCTTCCACCACGTCGCGGATGGATTCCACGTCGCCGCCGTGCACGCCGATGGCCAGCATGAGCTCGATGCGCGCCTGCTGCCCGGTCATGTGGTCGGCGAAGATGGCGCCCATCTCGCGCAGCTCGTGGCCCCCGCCGGGGTAGGCGTAGGTGTCCAGCACCCGCCCCCGCAGCGACCGCGAGGTGATGACGACGGGCTTCCCGGACTCCGTCCACCGCCGCACGCCGGGGAGGACGGCGGGGGGCACGTTCCCCCGCCCCAGCGCCTCCAGCACGATCCCCCGCGCGCCCGTGTCCAGGCTGCACTCCAGCAGCCGCGCGTCCATCCCCGCGACGATCTTCACCAGGTCCACGGGGAGCGCCGGCGCGTCGGGCGCCAGCGGCGGCTTGCGGCGCGACTCGCGGTAGAAGAGGACGCGCCCCTTGTCCGTCACCCCCAGCGGACCCCAGTTGGGCGAGCGGAAGGTGCCCGCCGCCTCGGTGTGCGTCTTCACCACCTCCGCGCCCTGCACGATCTCCTCGTCCATCACCACCATCGTCCCGCGGCGGCGCGCCTCGGGCGACGCGGCCACCTCGATCGCCGCCATCAGGTTCGCCGGGCCGTCCCACGACAATTCCGACGAGTTGCGCATGGCGCCGGTGACGACGACGGGCTTGCCGGCGGGGATCGATCGATCCAGCAGGTACGCCGTCTCCTCGACGGTGTCCGTGCCGTGGGTGACGACGACGCCCGCGAAGTCCTCCGCCAGCGCGGTGCGGATGGCGGCGCGCAGCTCCCACATCCGCTCGATGGTCATGTGCGGGCCCGGGTAGCGCCCGAACTCGCGCACCTCCACCCGCGCCACCTCCTCCACCCCCGGCAGCGCCGCCAGGATCTCCGCGCCGGTCAGCAGCGGGACGGCGCCGCCGCGCTCCGGGTCGCGCCGCATGCTGATGGTGCCGCCGGTGGCCAGCAGCAGCACCCGCGGGGGGTTGCCGTCCTC
>DASTNU010000949.1:0-2874 GCA_035720605.1 Longimicrobium sp.
CACTCCCGGCCTGAGCACCGCCGCAGCCCGGCTCCCGGAGAGTGGGCCGGGCTTCACGTCCTGCCCCGGCCAGCACCCCGAGCTGGGCAGTTCTTCCTCCATCAAAGCCCCGCGCAGTTTGCGGGGCTTTCCGCTGTTCCAGCCGCCCGGGGACGGAGCTCGTATCCGCACCCAAAGGCCCGAATCGCATGCTCCCATGCCTTACCGGCAGTTGCGCGCCGATGCGGCACACCGGGAAAAGGGTATCCGGCCGGAATGGCAGCAGAGGGCAGGAGTGGATTAAGTCCCGGTGAAACAGGGGTTTAGGATGCAACCGAATGGTCTCTGGGGGGTATCGGGGCGCGGCAGGGAAGATGCGAATGGATGCTTCCAGCAGGCGGCGGGCATGCAGCCCGCCGCAACCGAATGGCGGAGCGAGACAGAATGAGCGAGAAGACGATGCTTCCCGTACTCCCCCTGCGGGAGACGGTGATCTTCCCCGGCACGGCCGTGCCCATCTCGGCCGGCCGCCCGGGAACGCTGCAGGCCATCGAGGCGGCGCTCGCGGGCGACCGCCGCATGCTGGCCATCGCGCAGCGCGAGAACCGGGACGAGGTGGAGCCCGACAACCTGTACAGCGTGGGCACCATCGTCCGCATTGCGCAGGTGCAGAAGGGCGGCGGCGGCGTGCAGCTGCTCATCCACGGCGAGGCGCGCGCGCTGGCGCTGCAGTTCGCGGACGACGGCCGCGGGCTCACCGCGCACGTGCGCGAGATGACGGAGCTGGAGCCGGTGAACGCCGAGGACCCGGCGTTCGTGGCGCTGTACCGCGAGCTGCGCGACCGCGCCGCCGAGCTGGGGCGCCGCCGCGGCATTCCCGCGGAGATGCTGCAGCAGATCATGGAGGGCGTCACCGAGCCCGGCGCCTTTGCCGACCTGGTGGGCTTCTACGTGGAGATGGCGCCGGAAGCCAAGCAGAAGCTGCTGGAGAGCCTGTCGGTGGAGGAGCGCCTGCGCTCGCTGCTGCTCATCGTGCAGCGGCAGCTGGCGCTGATGGAGGCGCAGGAGGAGATCCAGCAGCAGGTGCAGGAGGAGCTGGGCGAGCGCCAGCGCGAGATGCTGCTGCGCGAGCAGATGAAGGCCATCCAGCGCGAGCTGGGCGAGGAGGACGAGGGCGCCGAGCTGGAGGAGCTCAAGCAGAAGCTGGACGCGCTGGAGCTTCCCGAGGCCGCCCGTGAAGAGGCGGACCGCGAGCTGGGGCGCCTGGAGCGCACCAACCCGCAGAGCGCCGAGTACCAGGTCATCCGCACCTACCTGGAGTGGATGGCGGACCTGCCGTGGAACATCCGCACGGAGGATTCGCTGGACCTGCCCAGCGCCGAGACGATCCTGAACGAGGACCACTACGGGCTGGAGGACGTCAAGGACCGCGTGCTGGAGTTCCTGGCCGTGCGCCAGCTGGCCGCGCGCCGCGCCGAGGCCGAGGTGAAGGAAGAGGCCGCCGCCGAGGCCGAGGCGCTGGAAGGGACCGAGGCGGAGCCGGCGCCCGAGGTGCTGGAGAAGGAGATCGTCGAGGCCAAGGCCAAGGCCACCGCCAAGGGGCCCATCCTCCTTTTCGCCGGGCCTCCGGGGGTGGGCAAGACCTCCATCGCCAAGTCCATCGCCCGGGCGCTGGGGCGCAAGTACGTGCGCATCGCGCTGGGCGGCGTGCGCGACGAGGCCGACGTCCGCGGCCACCGCAGGACGTACGTGGGGGCCATGCCCGGGCGCATCGTGCAGGCGCTCAAGCAGGCCAAGGCGCGCAACCCGGTGATCCTGCTGGACGAGGTGGACAAGCTGGGCGTCAGCTACCAGGGCGACCCGTCGTCGGCGCTGCTGGAGGTGCTGGACCCGGCGCAGAACCACGAGTTCACCGACCACTACCTGGGCGTGGCGTTCGACCTGAGCGAGGTGCTGTTCATCGCCACGGCCAACTACACGCAGAACATCCCGGCGCCGCTGTACGACCGCATGGAGGCGGTGGAGTTCCGCGGGTACACGGAGATGGAGAAGAAGGCCATCGCCCAGACCTACCTGCTGCCGCGCCAGACGGAGCAGAACGGGCTGAACGAGGGCGAGCTGGAGGTCACCGAGCCGGCGCTGGAGAGCGTGATCAGCGAGTACACCCGCGAGGCGGGGGTGCGGCAGCTGGAGCGCGAGCTGGGGAAGGTGGCGCGCAAGGCCGCCCGCCGCATCGCCAGCGGCGGCACCGACCGGGTGGTGGTGGAGCTGGACGCGGTGAAGGACTTCCTGGGCCGCACCCGGGTGCACCCGGAGCGGGCCGGCGACGAGGACCTGGTGGGCGTGGCCACGGGGATGTACTACACCCCGGTGGGCGGCGACATCATGTTCATCGAGGTGTCCGCGCAGCAGCGGGCGCCGGTGCCGGCCGCCGCGGGCGAGCCGGAGCAGGCGCCGCCGGGCTTCGGCAACCTGGTGCTCACCGGGCAGCTGGGCGACGTGATGAAGGAGTCGGCGCGCGCCGCGCTGACGTACGCGCGCGCCAACGCGGCCCGCTACGGCATCGACGCCCGCAAGGCGTGGGGGTCGGAGCTGCACATCCACGTGCCGGCGGGCGCCATCCCCAAGGACGGCCCCTCGGCGGGGGTGGCGATGACCACGGCGCTGGTCTCGGCGCTCAGCGGCATGCCCGTGCGCAACGACGTGGCGATGACGGGCGAGGTGACGCTCACCGGCCGCGTGCTGCCGATCGGCGGGGTGAAGGAGAAGCTGCTGGGCGCGCACCGCGCCGGCATCCGCGCCATCATCCTGCCGCGGGAGAACGAGGCGGACCTGGACGACCTGCCGCAGGACGTGCTGGACCAGATGGAGGTGAACCCGGTGGAGTCCATCGAC
>DASTNU010000950.1:0-3986 GCA_035720605.1 Longimicrobium sp.
CCCCGCTCGTTCCTCGCGGAGAGGGGGAGAATTCGAGCGGGACTCGCGGTCCCGTCACTAACGCACTAACGCACTCACGCACTCACGCACTAATGCACTCACGCACTCAGAACCGGTCGAGGCGGAACGGCGTCAGGTCGAACCGCGTGCGGCCACCGGTCAGCAGGTCCGCGTGGATCTCGCCGATGGCGGAGGCGAACTTGAAGCCGTGGCCGGAGCAGGGACTGGAGACGAGCACCTGCGGGTGTTCGGGATGGACTCCGATGGCGAAGTCGGTGTCCGGCGTGTTGGTGAACAGGCAGACGGCGGCGGACCGCACCGGCGCCGCCGCCACCCCCGGCAGCACCTGCCCGAGCGCGGTCCGCAGCGGCTCCACCTCCGCGTCGTCCACCGTCCGCCGCACCTGGCCGGGGTGGTCGGACACCTCGCCCTGGTGCATGAGCGCCGCCTTGACCCTCTTCTCCAGCCGTGGAAAGCCGTAGCCGATGAAGCCGGGCGTGTGCTCCCAGGCGTAGATGGGGCACCGTTCGGGCGCGTAGGGGTCCGTCGCACCGGCCGGCGGATCGAACCAGAACAGCACCTGGCGCTCCACCTGCAGCGGCAGCTCCGCGCCGCGCAGCAGCCCACCGCTCCACGCGCCGGCCGTGAGCAGCAGCCGCTCCGCCGCGTACGTGCCCCTGGCCGTGCGGACCCGCACACCCTCGCCGTCCGGCTCCCACTCCGCCACCGGCTCCTCGAAGCGCAGCTCGGCGCCGTGCCGCGCGGCGAGGGCCAGGTGTGCGTCGGTGCACGCCTCCGGGCGCAGGAACCCGGCGCGCGGGTCGAACACCGCCACGAGGTCGTCCGCGATCTCGAACGCCGGCCAGCGCGCGTGGACCTCGCGCGGGCCCAGCAGCTCGTGCGGCAGCCCGTGCTCCGCCGCGCTGCGCAGCGTGCCCGCGACCAGCATCCCCTCGCGCGGGCCGATCATCAGCCCCCCGTTCACGCGCAGCAGCGGTTCGCCGGCGTCGCGCTCCAGCGCCTGCCACAGGTCGTACGCGCGCTGCACCAGCGGCACGTACTGCGGGTGCTCGAAGTACATCTCGCGGATGATGCGGCTGTCTCCGTGCGACGAGCCCAGCGTGTGCCGCGGCGCGAACTGCTCCAGGCCCAGCACGCGGCGCCCGCGTGCGGCCAGGTGGTACGCGGACGCGCTCCCCATCGCGCCCAGCCCCGCGATGATCACGTCGTATCGCTGCGCCATCTGGTGATGGGGGGTGAGGGGACGAAGTGGTGACACGGTGACACGATAAGGCCCCGGCGAGCTTCGCGCTCGCCGGGGTCTTCCTGGATCCGCCGAATTTGGCCGCGATGGATCAGGGATTGGTTGGGCAGAGCTCCGGGAGGGTGCAGCCGGGTTCGTACGTCTTCATCCCGCCCGGCCGCGACGGGCCGACGATGAGATCATCCGCGGCGAACGAATCGACCTCGAGGACGTCCGGGTTCAGCGTGAGCTTGCGCATTGGGGAGTTCTCCAGGGGAGGGATGGAGGGAAACGGCGCGAACCGGGTCGCGCGGAGTCCATCCAATGTCGGCCTTCCACGCCGCGCGTCAAGACGGACGAACGAACGCCCCCGGAGATTGTCTCCCCGGGGGCGCATCCGTCCCTTCGCACCTGGCTCAGTCCGCCGCCGCACTCTCCGGCTCGGCAGCGGGGGCGCCGGGGAAGCCGTCGCCAGGGTAGCGATAGACGGGGCCCAGCGGCTCGCCGTCGCGTTCCATCGTCCCCTTGTACCGCATGTGGTCCTCGTGCACGCCGAAGTTGCCGCGCTGCAGCATCTCGATGCGCGCCAGGTCGTCGGCGGTCAGGTCCGGCAGGTCGCTGGCGGCGGCGAACTCCTCCAGCTGCTCCACGTTGTAGATGTTGGGCAGGGTGGTCACCACCGCCGGGCTGGCCAGCAGCCACTTGAGCGCGGCCTGCCCGATGGTCATCCCGCGCCCCTCGTGCAGCCAGCGCAGCGCCTCCACCTTCTTCAGACCGTTGACGAGCCAGGAGCGCGGGCGGTGGCGGCGGTGGTCGTTCTTCGCGAACTCCGTGTCCTCCGTGTACCTGCCCTCCAGCATCCCGGACGAGTGCGTCACCCGCACCTGGATCCCCGTCTGCCCGCCTTCCTCCGCCGCGCGGGTCAGGATCTGCCCCGGGAACGGCTCCAGGATGTTGTTGATGAGCTGCAGGCTGCGCACGCGGCGCTCGCGGACCAGGTCCAGCCCCTCGAACAGGTAGCCGTTGCTGGGACCCAGCGCCCCGCCCCACGCGCGGATCTTTCCCTCGTCCTGCAGCCGCTGCAGCGTCTCCCAGATGGCGTCGTCGGGGACGTGCTCCTCGTGGGCGTTGTGGTAGCTCACCACGTCCAGCACGTCCGCGCCCATCCGCTGCAGCGACCGCTCCACCGCCGTGCGGATGTACGCCGGGTCGGCGTTGTGCGGGATCTCCTGCTGGCCGCGCCGCGCGTCGGGATGGCCGTAGAAGTCGTAGCCGACCTTGGTCGTGATGGTGATGCGGTCGCGCCGGTCCCCGAAGGCGCGATGGAGGAGCTCGTCCGCGCGGCCGTTGCCGTAGGTGTCGGCGGAGTCGTACAGGGTGATGCCCAGGTCGTAGGCGCGGTGCAGCATCGCCACCGCCTCGTCGTCCGTGAACTCGCCCCACCAGCCGGCGGCGAGCGTCCACAGGCCGAAGCCGACTTCCGAGGTGCGGATGTCGGTGCCGGGATAGGTACGGTACTTCATCGAGCCACTCCTTCAGGTCGGGCGCGAGACAGGGTCGTTCGAGCTTGATCGGATGCCGTCCACCGGGTCACGGCGGCAGCCCGCAGATTGCATCCAAACCGCCGCGCGGGCAAGTCGGGCGATGGAGGACCGGCTGTCGGGAGCTCTGGACGCTCCGTGCAGGCGGTCGAGCCTCCACGATGCTGCGACAGGCATCGGTCTGCGTCCGCGAGGGCCCCTCCCCCCGGCTCCCTCTCCCGCAAGCGGGAGAGGGGGAGAACTCGAGCGCGCTTCGGACCGATCCTGCTGTTCTCCCTCCCCGCGCAGTTCGTGGAGAGGGTCGGGGAGGGGTACGCGGTCGGTCGCGCACTAACGCACTAATGCACTCCCCTCAGCAGTGCGAGCTCATCGCCAGGCCGGCCTCCGCGTCCACCAGCGGGGCGCGGTAGTCGCCGGTAAAGCAGGCCACGCAGTACGTCTCGCCGTTCTCGCGCACGCAGTCCACCATCCCCTCGGGGGAAAGGTAGCCCAGCGAATCCACGCCCAGGAACTCGCGGATCTCCTCCACCGTCCGGTCCGCCGCGATCAGCTCCTCGCGGGTGGGCATGTCGATGCCGTAGAAGCAGGGCCAGCGCACCGGGGGCGACGCCAGGCGAAGGTGCACCTCCGCCGCGCCCGCCTCGCGCAGCATGTTCACCAGCGCGCGGCTCGTCGTCCCGCGCACCAGCGAATCGTCCACCACCACCACGCGCTTGCCCCGCAGCACCTCGCGCACGGGGCTGAACTTCATCCGCACCTTGAAGTCGCGCCCCTCCTGTCCGGGCGTGATGAAGGTGCGGCCCACGTAGTGGTTGCGGATCAGCCCCAGCTCGAAGGGGATGCCGGAGCGCTCGCTGTAGCCCACCGCGGCGGAGTTGGCGCTGTCGGGGACGGAGATCACGATGTCGCCCTCCGCCGGCTGCTCCTCCGCCAGCTTGCGACCGAAGGCGCGTCGGGCGCGGTCCACCGTCTTTCCCCACAGCCGCGTGTCCGGCCGGGCGAAGTACACCAGCTCGAAGATGCACGGCTGCGCCTCCGCCACGAACTTGGGCAGCCGCGTCACCTGCTCGATCTCGCCGTGGCGGATGCGGATGAGCTCGCCGGGCTCCACGTCGCGCACGTAGCGGGCGTGGTTGATGTCCAGCGCGCAGGTCTCGCTGGCCACCATCATCCCGCCCCCCGGAAGGGCGCCGATCACCAGC
>DASTNU010000951.1:0-3816 GCA_035720605.1 Longimicrobium sp.
CCCTATTCCCTATTCCCTATTCCCTGCCGTTCAATGGTTTTCCCGCGACCCGTACCCCTCGCCCATCGGCCGGTCCGGCGGAACGTACGGCGCGCCCTCGTCCACCGCCTCGGTGACACTGTGGGTGCCGTACGTCTGCGAGCCCAGGTCCTCCACCAGGTGCGCGGCCGTGTCGGACTGGTTCTCGTTGGTCGCGCCGTACTGCGCGTCCACCTCCAGGTCCTGCATCACCGCCTCGTCCGCCGCCTCCGACATCTCGCCCCGGTGCAGCTCGTCCACCACCAGCTCGTTGGTGAACGCCTCCAGCCCCAGGATCTGCGTGACCACCTGCTCCGCCACGGAGACTTCCGAGTCGCTCCCCACGCGGCCGCTGAGCGTGACGTGGCCCTCCTGCACCCGCACCTCGATCCAGTCCGGGTCCAGCTCCGGGTGCTCCCGCAGCGTCTGCATGACCAGGTCGTACAGCTCGTCGTCGGTCATCCCCGAAAAGTCGAAGATGTCTCCCGTGTACCTGCCGGCCATGCTCGCCCCCCTGACGGTGTTGCTAGAAGTGGATGGCCCCGCCCACCGTGACTCCCACCGACGGGTTCCACTCCCGGCGCTCCGCGTCGGGGGTCGGCAGGAACCCGCTGGGAGTCCGCATCCGCCACAGGCGGCCCTGCGCCTCCACGCGCAGCGAGATGTTGCGGGCCGGGAACCAGTCGGTCCCGAGCCCCGCCCCCACCGCAAACGAGGGGCCGAAGCGGAAGAACTCGGTGTCGGACAGCTCCGCCTCTTCTTCCGCGAAGGTGCCGCGGATGTCGCCCACGAAGCCGCCCATCCCCACCACGAACGGCGCCAGCCCGTTCCAGGTGCGCGGGCCCGTGAGATGAAAGCGCAGCGCCACGTCCGCCATCCCCACCGTGGACGGAACGGTGATCCCCAGCTCCGTCGCCGTCCCCTCCGCCGAGTCGGCCTCGAAGAGCTGGCGGTCGGTCAGGAGCACGCCCACGCTTCCCTCGATGGAAAGCGGCCCCGCCGCGCGAATCTGGTACCGGACCCCGAACACCGGGCCCGAGCGCGGGCCCATGGCCGCCGAGACGCTGTCGCTGATGGAGATGTCGGGATCGGTGAACAGGTACCCCGCGAACACGCCGGGACTCTGCGTGGGCTCGATGTAGTCGTAGGGAGAAGGGATGGCCTGCGCCGCGGTGGCGCGGGCGCCCGCCGCGAGGGCGAAGGCAAGCAGCAGGGCGGTCCGCGAAAGTCGCATCATTGGGCCGGGAGTAGAGTACAGGCAGCGCGTGCCGATTGAAAACGAACGCGGCGGGGCGCGCGGCCGCCGCCGGGGAGAACGTCGAGGTCCCGGACGGAGCCTGCCGTCCAGGACCGCGCTTATAGCCGCCCGAAGCTACGGTTTGTTCCGCCGCGCGCAAGGAGCGGGCCCCTCCCCCGGCCCCTCCCCGCACAAAGTGCGTGCGGAGAGGGGAGAACTGCAGGTGCGCCACGCGGCCGGGGATGGGGGGCGCCTGCGGCTGCACCGGACCTGTCACCGGCGCTCCGCACCCGCCCGAACCACCCCTCCCCCGAAGTTGGGGGAGGGGTCGCCCGCCGTTGCGAGGAACGAGCAAAAGGCCGGGCGGGGGAGAGGGCCCCGCGCGCGGCGCGCCGTGGGGAAAGCTCCGCCCGTGCTCGATGCCTGCCGAACGCTTCGGCTCCGCCGTCCCGAATCCTCCCCCGCGCCCCAACCCGCCCCTACCGCTTCCGCAGGTCCTTCCCCGTCATCGCCGCGGGCTGCTGGATGCCGATGAGGCCCAGGATGGTCGGCGCCACGTCGCACAGGGCGCCGTCGTGCAGCCCGGACGCCGTGCGCCGCCCCTCCGGCTCCACCAGGATGATGCCGACGGGGTTCGTCGTGTGCGCCGTGTGCGGGCCGTTGGTCTCCGGGTCCCACATCTGCTCGCAGTTGCCGTGGTCCGCCGTCACCAGCAGCGTGGTCCCCGTGTCGCGGCAGGCCTCCAGCACCTGCCCCAGCCCCTCGTCCACCGCTTCCACCGCCTTCACCGCCGCCTCCATCACCCCCGTGTGCCCCACCATGTCGGGGTTGGCGTAGTTGCACACCAGCACGTCGTACCGCTGCGACCGGATCGCCTCCACCAGCCCCTCGGTCACTTCCGGCTCGCTCATCTCCGGCTGCAGGTCGTACGTCCGCACCCTGGGCGAGGCCACCAGGCGGCGGTCCTCGCCGGGGGGCTCGTCCTCCACCCCGCCGTTGAAGAAGTAGGTGACGTGAGGGTACTTCTCCGTCTCCGCCGTGCGAAAGCTGGTGCGGCCGTGCGCGGACAGCACGTCGCACAGCTTGTCGTCCAGCGGCTGCGGAGGAAAGGCGGCGGGGAGGGGAAAGTCCTCGTCGTACTGCGTCATCGTCGCCACCTCCACCTTCGGCCGCGCCGGCCCGCGGTCGAACGCGTCGTACTCCTCCGCCGCGAGCGCGCGGGAGAGCTGGCGGGCGCGGTCCGCGCGGAAGTTGAAGAAGATGACGCGGTCGCCGTCCTGAAGCCGCCCCACCGGCTCGCCGCGCTCGTCCACCAGCACCCGCGGCTCCACGAACTCGTCCGTCTCCCCCTGCGCGTAGGCGTCGGCGATGGCGTGCAGGGCGTCGTGCACCGGCTGTCCCTCGCCGTAGACGATGGCGCGGTACGCCTTCTCCGTGCGGTCCCACCGCCTGTCGCGGTCCATCGCCCAGTAGCGGCCCATCAGCGTGGCCACCCTGCACGCGTCCCCGCCGCCGCACCGGCCGAAGAGCTCCGTCAGGAACTCGCGCGCGGACTGCGGGGGCGTGTCGCGGCCGTCCAGGAAGACGTGCACGCGCACGCGGGGGATGCGGTGCGTGGCGGCCAGCTCGGTGAGCGCCAGCAGGTGCGTGTCCACCGCGTGCACCCCGCCCGGGCCGATGAGCCCCATCAGGTGCAGCGTGCTCCCGCGCTCGCGCACCTTCCGCAGCACGTCGAGGAAGACGGAGTTCTCCGCGAACTCGCCGCTCTCCACGGCGGCGGTGATGCGCTGCAGCGACTGCATCACCACGCGGCCGGCGCCCAGGTTCATGTGCCCCACCTCGGAGTTGCCCATCTGCCCCTCCGGCAGCCCCACGGCGGGGCCGTGCGTGGTGAGCCGGGCGCGGGGATAATCGCCCTCCGTCCACAGGTGCTTCCAGGTGGGCGCGTCTGCCGTGGTGACGGCGTTGTCGGGGAGCGCATCGCGCAGTCCCCAGCCGTCCAGGATCACCAGGCACACGCGCGGGCGGCCCGCGGACGGCGCGGAATCAGTCATGTGTCAGTTGCGGCGGAAGATGAGTGCATTGACAACGTCGCGGCGGACGTCCTATCTTCCGCCACGATCCCGTTGAAACGCACCGGAAACTAGAGCGCGCCCGGAGGGTTACGCCACCCCGTCGCGCGCGTGCGTTTTGGCGCAGGACCCGCTTCGCCGCTCCAACCGCCGCCGGCCATCGCGCCGCGCGGCCCTGCCGGACCCCGCGTCTCTGGACGCACCGGCCTCACGATGCCGGCGCCGGTCCGCTGAGCTCCCGTTCGAGATCACGACATCGCCCCGGGCGCACCGCGCGTCCGGCCATTCGCAGTTCTGCACGACCGCAGTACAGGACAGGAATTCCCATGCGCCCACTCCGCCGCACCGCCGCCGCCATCGCCGCCCTCGCCCTCGCGGGGGGAACCCTGGGCGCCTACGTGCCCACCCGCGCGCTTCCCCCGCTCACCTGGTCCGTGGCCTCGCCGGGGCGGGTGGTGGAGCACGGCGGCGACGCGGCGGTGCGGCTGG
>DASTNU010000952.1:0-5583 GCA_035720605.1 Longimicrobium sp.
GCCGCGCCCCCGGCCGCCCGGGCCGCGCCGCCCGCCGTGCCGGCGTTCGCTCAACGCCCTCTCCAGCCGCCCGCGCGCCCACGCCAGGCGCTCCCGCCCGCGGCGGCGGACGCCTGCACCCGCGGCACCGCGCGCTGGTTGCGGCGCTCCTCCTCCAGCAGCGCCGCCGCCAGCGCCGCCGCGCGCAGCAGCTCCTCGTCCGGCTGCGGCGCCATCACCTCCTCGTGCTTGTCCAGGTAGCGGATGTCCAGCCGCCCCGCGCGAAAGTCCGGCTCGTCCATCACCCGCAGGTGGAACGGGACGGCCGTGTCGACGCCTTCCACCCGCAGCTCCAGCAGCGCGCGCTTCATCCGCTCGATCGCCTCGATGCGCGTGGGCGCGTGGACGATCAGCTTGGCCAGCATGGGATCGTACGACAGGCCGACTTCGAACCCCGGCACGATCCCGCCGTCCCAGCGCACGCCGGGGCCGCTGGGCACCACCAGGTTCTGGATGCGCCCGGTGGACGGCAGGAACGAGTTGGCGGGATCCTCCGAGGTGATGCGGCACTCGATGGCGTGCCCTTCCAGCCGCACGTCGTCCTGCGTGAACGGCAGCGCCTCGCCCGCGGCGATGCGGATCTGCCACTGCACCAGGTCCACGCCCGTCACCAGCTCCGTGACCGGGTGCTCCACCTGGATGCGCGTGTTCATCTCCAGGAAGTAGAACTCGCCGTCCTGGTACAGGCACTCCACCGTCCCCGCGCCCTCGTAGCTCACCGCGCGCGCCGCGGCCACGGCCATCGCCCCCATCGCCGCGCGCTCCTCCGGCGTCAGCACCGCGCTGGGCGCCTCTTCGATGAGCTTCTGGTGGCGCCGCTGGATGCTGCACTCGCGCTCGCCCAGGTGCAGCGTGTTGCCGTGGCGATCCGCCAGGAGCTGGATCTCGATGTGGCGCGGCCCCTCCAGGTACTTTTCGATGTAGACGGAGCGGTCCCCGAACGCCGCCTGCGCCTCGTTTCCCGCGGCCAGGAACGCGCGCTCGATCTCCCCCTCGCCGGTGACGACGCGCATCCCCTTGCCGCCGCCGCCGGCCGCCGCCTTCAGCAGCACGGGATAGCCGATCTCCCCCGCCACGCGCCGCGCCTCCGCCGCGTCCGCCAGCGCCTCCTTGGTGCCGGGGACGACGGGGACGCCCGCGTCGATCATCCGCGAGCGGGCCGCCGTCTTGTCCCCCATCGCCGTCACGGCTTCCGGAGACGGACCGATGAAGACCAGCCCCGCGTCGCGCACCGCCTGGATGAAGGGCGCGCGCTCGCTCAGGAATCCGTAGCCGGGGTGGATGGCCTCCGCCCCGCTCCGCCGGGCGACGTCGATGAGGACGTCGCCGCGCAGGTAGCTCTGCGCGCTGGGCGCCGGGCCGATGAGGTACGCCTCGTCCGCGGCCAGCACGTGCGGCGCCAGGCGGTCGGCCTCGCTGTACACGGCGACGGCCTTCACCCCCAGCTCGTGCGCCGCGCGGATCACCCGCAGCGCGATCTCGCCCCGGTTGGCGACAAGGATCTTCTTGAACACAGTTTATCTCTCAGGTTCGGCCATTCGGCGTAGCGCGCGAAGGCAACGATACAAGCTGTCTGACCTCTCCGAGGCGGCCTCGGGATCCCAAACCGTGCCAGCGAACTCCACAAGCAAAGCCGTATAGTCGGGACCAACTTCGACGGAGGTCCCTGCCACGGGCACCATTCCTTCACGAATCACACGCTTTGTTGAGCGGCGAGCGAGATCGACAACTGTTCGTTTCGGCCGTGGCAATGCGTCTGGATCAAGATTCAGCACCCCAGCAGAAACGCCAAAGAACTTGGAGAACCCGGTGCGGTCTCCAAGTAACCACGCTTCAATCGACCTCACAGGCACACGAAAGCACATCCCAGGCGCGCGGTCGGGAAGCAACTGGCCAAGCAACGTTGGAGCACAATCTGCGTCGTGGTCGAGATCACGAACTACCAGCCAGGGAGCAAACCGCGCAGCATTGTTGTAGCCCGGGATACGTGGATCCAAGTTTCCCTTGCCTCTCGCAACAAACTCAGCGCCGACTGCAATCCCCGCCACCGCGCAAATTCGACGCATGATCGCAGCGTCACTTGCACCCTCGACCGCAAGCGAGATCACCATCACTCACCGAACAGCGCCAATTGGGATGCGTAACGCGGCGCTGTAAGCGGGAGCACGGCGTCAGCGACGGTAAGCCCACCTTCTAATAGGGCACGGATTTGCTGGTTCTGAACCGCCATAACCGCTCGTGTACCATCACTCGAAGGCTCCAGAAGCACAACTTCTTCGGGAGCGATCCCTTCGTCTGACAGCAGATCGGCGGAGTGGGTACTGATCAGCACCTGGCGCGAGGATTTCCGGCCGGCTCGGTTCATCATCGAGGGAATGAATCGCACCACTGCGGCATGCAGCGACAACTCCGGCTCCTCCGGCAAAAGAGGAGCATTCCCTTCCAGGAGTGCCCACAACAGCCCAAGAAGCCGTAGTGTACCATCAGAGAAATGTTCCTCGGTTTGCCATCCGGCGTTCGGACGCCAATGCTCATACAGACCTTTGAGGTGAGGAACTCCGCGATCGTCACGGTCCAGTTTCAGCTCTCTGAGCTGGGGAACTGCTACTGCGAGAGCCTGATTGATGCGCTTGAGTCGGGACTCGAGGGTCCGCTTTGGAGTTCTGGCGATCTGTTCTAGGAAATCGCTCCCAAACGGATCCTGTGGACGCGGAGCCAGGCGATCCGACTCACGAATGAGCTGGGGAACGACGTGGAGGTACCGAATTTGTGCGAAAAACTCAGCTATCACCCTGAATTTTTTGTTCGCGCTGACCTGTTCCAGATGTGTCTGGGTAAGTCGGTTGGGATCCTGATCATCCGACGTATCTGGTCTCGCGAGCATGGTCTTGCCGTCGCGCGTAACCTCCTCTTTACGGACAAGCGCCCGTCGTTGGTTGTCTTGCGCGAACTCCAAACGGTACGTCCAAACGGTATCGTCCAGAGACATCGCGACTTCAATCGCGACGTTTGGTTGCTGCCGCGCGTGAAGGCATCTCAGCTGGGAGACTCCCCCGCGCGACTTCACAGCTCTTTGGAACCCTCCCTCAGGGTCTGCGATGTCTCTCAGGAAGCGGAAAGCATCCAGCAAATTCGACTTGCCGGCAGCGTTCGGACCCACGATGAACACGCGACGCTGGAGAGGCAAATCGACACTGCGGAAGTTCTTCCAGTTCTCAAGCCGCAAATGGTCGAACTTCATGGCATCCCTAACCTGTTGGCGAGTTCACGCGGAACCCTCTGGATGAGCAACACCGGCTAAGCCTCCGCGACAGGACCCGTCTGTAGGCGCGGAAAGCCCTGACACGTGCAGCGGGTTTGTTGCTGCGCCAAGCTATAACCTGTTTCATGATTTTGCGAGCCAACCCATCTCGGGCTCCACCGGGCGTTCAGACATTGAGATTACTCAACGCGGTCGCTATCCTCTGCGCAGAAAAGAGAACCTGCACCCCATCGGTCAGCATCCACGATGCCCCGTTCCATCACCGTCAAACTCTTCTTCGTCCTCACCGCACTCTTCGCCGCCTCCGCCGCGCAGGCGCAGCGGGGTGCCGCCGTCTACTATCCCGGCCCCGGCGACGACTGGGAGCGGCGGGCGCCGGCGCAGGTAGGGATGGATCCGGCGCTGCTGGATTCCGCCGTCGCGTTCGCCGTCGCGAACGAGAGCACGGCGGCGCGTGACCTGGAGCTGGCGCACTACCAGACCTTCGGCCGCGAGCCGTTCGGCGAGGCGGTGGGGCCGTTCGCGGAGCGCGGCGACCCGACCGGCATCATCATCCGCCACGGCTACATCGTCGCCGAGTGGGGAGACCCGCGGCGCGTGGACATGACGTTCAGCGTCACCAAGAGCTTCCTCTCCACCACCGTGGGGCTGGCGCTGGACCGCGGGATGATCCGCGGCGTCAGCGACCCGGTGGAGCCGTACGTCGGGCCCGTCTTCGTCCTGCCGCCGGAGGGCGGCGGCAGGCACGCGGGCGGGCTGGACGAGGGGCGGCCGCTCCGGCTCTTCGACAACGAGCGGGAGCGGCGCATCACCTGGGACCACCTGCTGCGCCAGACCAGCGACTGGGAGGGCACCCTCTGGGGCAAGCCCGACTGGGCGGACCGGCCGCTGCAGAACCCGCAGGAGTGGCTCACGCGCCCGCGCAACGAGCCCGGCGCCGCGTACGAGTACAACGACGTGCGCGTGAACCTGCTCGCCCTGGCCGCGCTGGGCGTGTGGCGCCGGCCGCTGCCGCAGGTGCTGCGCGAGCAGGTGATGGACCCCATCGGCGCGTCGCCCACGTGGCGCTGGACCGGGTACGAGAACTCGTGGGTGCTGATGGACGGCGTGGCGGTGCAGTCGGTGAGCGGCGGCGGCCACTGGGGCGGCGGGATGTTCATCAGCGCGCGCGACATGGCTCGCTTCGGCCTGCTCACCCTGCGGCGCGGACGCTGGCGCGACCGGCAGATCCTGTCGGAGGAGTGGGTGCGGATGGCGCTCACCCCCACCCCCGTGGAGCCCACCTACGGCTTCATGAACTGGTTCCTGAACACTGATCGCGCGTACCTGGCCAGCGCGCCTGCGTCGGCGTTCGCGCACGTGGGCAACGGCACCAACATCATCTACGCCGACCCGGAGAACGACCTGGTCATCGTCGCGCGCTGGATCCAGAACGGCGCCGTCGACGGGCTGGTGCAGCGCGTGATCGCCGCCGTCCAGCGCTGATTCCGGCCCGACCCCTCACCCCAAACCGTTCGGCGGATGAACTTCGTATCGAGCGACCTGCCCTGGCTGGAGATCCTGCTGCGCCTGGGCGTCGCGACCCTCATCGGCTGCGCGCTGGGGCTGAACCGCGAGATCGCCGGCAAGCCGGCGGGAATGCGGACGCACGCGCTGGTGGCGCTGGGCACCGCCCTGGTGACGCTCACCGGGATGGTGCTGGCCGGGCATGACGGCGATTTCGACAGCAACTCGGTCTCGCGCGTCATCCAGGGCATCGTCGCCGGGATCGGCTTCCTGGGCGGCGGAACCATCCTCAAGTCCGACAGCGGCGAGCAGATCTCCGGGCTCACCACGGCGGCCAGCCTCTGGGTCGTCGCCTGCCTGGGAATCGCGTGCGGCGCGGGGCTGTGGCCGATGGCGCTCATCGCCCTGGGCCTGGCACTCCTGGTGCTGACCCTTGGCGAGAAGGTGGAGCAGGTCCTGCACCGGCTGCTCGGCACCAGAGGCAACGGGTGAGAGGCCTGCGGCGGGACCGCGTGGGCCCGGACGGGCGAAGCGCAGGGGAGTGACCGCGCGTCACCCCACCGCGGCGAAGGCGCGCACCGGAAAGGTGCCGAACCCCTTCACCTTCACGGGCACGGCATGGAAGCGAAAGCCGGACTCCGGCAGCTGCTCCAGCCCGCGCAGGTGCTCCGCGACGGGGATCTCCGCGCCCAGCAGGACGGTGTGCACCGGGCGCGCGCCGTCGCCGGTGTCGTCGATGTTCAGCGAGTCGATCCCCACCAGCCGCGGGGCGCCGG
>DASTNU010000953.1:0-9401 GCA_035720605.1 Longimicrobium sp.
ACCCGCCGAAGAGGAAGAGCGTGACCCACAGCAGCCCGCCGAGCACGTTGAAGGTGATGAACTTCCCGTAGTCCATCCGCGACGCGCCCGCCACGAACGGCGCGTAGGTGCGCACGATGGGGATGAAGCGCGCCAGGATGATGGTCTTGCCGCCGTGTTTGGCGTAGAACGCCTCCGTGCGGCGCAGGTACTCGGTCTTGAGCACCCGCGCGTCGTCCTTGAACACGCGCAGCCCCAGCCACCTCCCGATCTGGTAGTTCACCGAGTCGCCGATCACCGCGGCGGCCATCAGCAGCACCCAGAGGAAGAGGATGTTGAGCCCGGGGTCGCCGGTACGGCTGGCGGCCGCGACCACCGCCCCCGCCGCGAAGAGCAGCGAGTCGCCGGGAAGGATGGGGGTCACCACCAGCCCGGTCTCGCAGAAGATGATCAGGAACAGGATGGCGTACGTCCACGTGCCGTACTGCCGCAGCAGCTCCGCCAGGTGTGCGTCGATGTGCCGAAAGTACTCGAATGCCTGCTGCAGGAACTCCATCGTCTCCCCGGGCCGCGGGTATGGTCAAGGTCACGCAAGGTGCGGAATGGTAACCGGCGCCGCGGGGGCGATACAAGGTTTGGACCGGAGCGAGGGAATCGGGGACAGGGGACGGGGACAGCCGGCAACCGCGGGGCGCAGGAGACAGGTTGCAGCGGCCGGCCCCGCGCCTGAGCGGGTAAACCCGCCGCAACGACAGCGGAAAGCCCCGCAAACTGCGCGGGGCTTCAACTGCCCAACGCTAGATTGTCATTCCGAGGGAGCGCCGCGCAGAACCTCCTTTGCGTTGATCCTTGCGCGCGACCGAGGAATCTACCGTCCGCACCTGGTGGCCCGCTCTGGCGCGCGGATCCGGCCCCCTCGCCCGGCGGCTGAAAGCCGCGGCTGGAACAGCGGAAAGCCCCGCAAACTGCGCGGGGCTTCAAACGGGGGGCCGCCATCGTGCACGCAGGCGGGCGGCACGGGCTCCCGCCCAACCCGTCAGGATTGGTCGCGGTGGACGGTGTCGGGAGAGAAGGCGGGAAGGCAGACGGCGACGTACTCCGCGCCGCCCGCCTCCGGCGTGCTGTAGCGCACCCACTCCCCGGGGTGCTGCACCACGCCCTGGCCGGCGCGCACCTCCAGCGCGCCGCCCTGGTGCTCCACCCGCAGCATGCCGCGCAGCACCACCGTCACCTCCAGGAACTCCGGCCGCTGCCCCGGCTCCACCCATCCCTCCGGCGACTGCATCCGCGCCACGCTCACCTCCGCCTGGCCGGTGTTCACCCGGCCGGCGTATTCCTCGATCCGCTTGGGCCTGTTGCCGGCGGCTTCGATGACGGCGGGAGCGGGGATCAGGGTCGGCATCGAGATATCAGGGAATAGGGAACAGCCTGCAGCGGATCAGGATTCGGCCGCGGCGCCGACGCCGAAGGCGCGGGCGTGCCAGGAGTCGCGCAGCGGCTTTTCCCAGCCGCCGCCGCGCGCGTCGCCCACGGTGGCGGCGGTGTTGTCGAAGACGGTCGTCTCCTCGCCCACCCCGCCGGCGCGGGCGCGCTCGCGGAAGGCGGCGCGCGGCTCCGCCTGCACGGCGCCGGAGGCGTCGCGGTAGAAGACGAGCGAGGCGTCGCGCAGCGGCACGCCGATCTCCCCCTCCAGCTCGCCCAGCGCGCGGTACAGGGTGTCGATGGAGCATCCGGAGACGCCGGTGGCCCGCTCGTCGGCGCCCACGAGCAGAAAGCGGCCGTGGCGCAGCTCCCGCCCGCCCACCACGGGGGCGCCGTGCGCGGCCCACCGCGCCAGGAACTCATCGGCCCGCGCCAGCAGCGCGCGCTGCTGCTGGTCGTCGAGCGGATGCGCGGCGGCGAACACCCACAGGCGGGCGTCGTCGGGAAGGCGGTCGAAAGGGACTGCGGGCATGTGCTCCTGCCGGGTGAAGGGTTCCAGGCCGGCAATCTACAACGCGCGGCCCGCCCGCTCCAGCGCCCGCGCTGTCGCCCGCCCGCCGAAGCCGTTACGTTTCAGGCGGATACGCGATCCATCCATCCCCCTGAGCCCGAATTCCGCCGAGCGTGAGCGTGGACCCGCGCAGCACCCGATCCTATCGCGTGGGCACCAGCCTGGCCGCCGCGGCCGGGGGGCTGCTGACGTGGCTGCTCTGGTGGTTTCCGCTCGCCGCGCTCTTCCAGTTCTCGCCGCCGGTGGCGATCGCGGGGATGGTGGTGCTGCTCGCCCTGTTCCTGCGCATCTACGCCCTCCCCAGCCGCTGGGGCGCGCGGATGCGGGCCCGCTCGCGGGTGCGGCCGGTGGGGCGGGCGTGGCCGTGGCTGCTGGTGACCGCGCCCGGGATGGTGGGGCTGTCGCTGGGGCTGTGGTGCGCGCTGCTGGCGCTGGGGATGGCCTCGGAGGTGGAGTTCGGCGAGCAGGTGCAGAAGTTCATCGAGCAGCCGGGCGGCGAGGCGGCGTTCTACCTGCTGGCCATCCTGGTGGGCCCGGTGATGGAGGAGTTCGCCTTCCGCGGCTGGATCCAGCGCCCGCTGGAGCGCCGCCTGGGGGCGGAGCTGGCCATTCCGCTCACCGCGCTGCTCTTTGCGCTGGCCCACATGCAGGCGGACTACGTGCCGGTGCGGCTGGCGGCGGGGCTGGTGCTGGGGCACGCCGTGTACGCCACCCGCTCCATCTGGGCGGGGGTGGCGCTGCACGTGGCGTGGAACGGGGGAGTGGTGGCGTTCGGGACGGCGTTCCCCGAGTTCGACCCCAGCGGCAAGGGATGGGCGTGGGCGGCGCCCGCCGCCGGGATCGCCGCGCTCGGCCTGCTGCTGTGCGCGTGGGGCGTGCGGCGGATGCAGGACGAGACGGGGCGGGCGCGCCCCGCCCATGCCGCGGCGCGCGCCCGCCCCGTGGAAAGCTCCTGACCGGCCGTTACTCCGGCTCGCCCTGCCCGGTCTCGAAGCGGGTGCGGAGCTCCCCCATCCACGCCGGCCGCGCCGCTCCCGCCTGGTCGTAGCCGCGCGCCAGGCACTCCATCAGGCACTGCGCCGTGTCGCGGCGCGGGTCGGGCGACAGGTCGTGCACCAGCACGCTGAGCGCCGCGGACGCGTCCTCCAGCCCCACGTGCCCCTGCTGCACCGCCGCGTACTGCACGTACCAGCTGCGCAGGCGCCGCAGCGTGGGCGAGTACGGCGCCGTCCCCTGCAGGAACTTCTTCAGCCCCGTGGGACTCATCCCGATCTCGCGTGCCACGCTGCGGAGCGACGTGTTCTCCACGCGCGCCGCGGCCGTCTCGCGCAGGTGCTTCGTGGTGGCGCTCCGGGGATCGCTCGCGTTCATCTGACTTCCTTCCCAAGGTGTTCCGAAAGGTGCTGCCGCTCAACATCCACGGCCCAAATATACCGAAGATTTCCCGAAGACGCAAGAGGCTGGATGAGTGCGCGTAAAAAAGTGCGGCGTGGTCACTTGCCGCATTCTCCAGTCTCTCCGGCGCTTTCTCCCCGCCCGAGGATCCGCCACCTGAAGAAAGTTCATCTCAGGCGCAAACAGAGCGGACACCCCTGCCGTCTTCGCTCCCACATCACCAGTCCACTTTTTCCTGCCTGTGGCGCTTAAAGCGCGCATTGCAGGCGCGCCGAATCTCTGTATCTCCAGTTGCCAGCGCAAGCGTTGCGTTCAGACGGCAGCCCGAAGAGGACGTGAGAGTAAGCCGGAAACGATACGTCACGCCTGGCATCGGGGGCCGGGGAAAGCCCTGTGCATCCATCCGGTGGCGTACACCGCGCCGTGACCGGGAGTGAGGGGGAGCGACACCTTCGGGGAGTGCGGCGGGGGAGCCGGGACGGCTGGCCAGCGCGGATACCGGGAGTTCGACCCGAGGATGGCGTGTGTGAGGCTTCGCCCCTATGCGGCGTCGCTCACGCCGCGTCCGCAAAAAGAATGGCCTCACACGAACGGCGGAGGGATGGAAGTGCGGCAGGGGGCCATCGAAATTTCGGGGGGAGGGAGGCGGATCTCCGGATCATCTCCGGAGCGCACCAGAGCAAGCCGCCCGGATCCCTGATGCGCAATCCCGCGAACCATCCGCCAGCTCCACGGCCGGGGCAATCAGCAGAGCAGCAAAGCCCCCTTTCGCCCTGCTCCCGCCTTCCTCACCCCTGCGCCTGCTTCACCAGCAGGTCGTACGCGGCGCGCTGATGGGGGGAGAGCTTGGGCGGGATGCCCAGCACCAGCGCCGGCCTGCCGGCATTCTCCGGCAGGTGCAGCACCATCGCCTCGGCGGGCACGGGGCGGGCGTAGTCGCGGGCGCGGCCGCTGGCGTCGATCTGCACCGTGCGGCCGGGAGTGGAAAGCGAGGCCAGCACCCGCCCGTACTCCAGCCACTCCGCGACCGGGTCGGACCCCTCGTCCGCCACCGTGGGGATCAGCGTCTCCTCGAAGTAGCTGAGCGCGCGGCGAAAGGCGTCGGGGCTGCCGGCCTTCAGCTCGCGCAGCTGGTCGCGAAAGAAGGCACGGGGGTCGCGCGCGCCCGTCTCCTGCAGGGCACGCTCGAAGCGTTCGTCGGCGCGGGCGCGAAGGTCGTCGGCCATGGGCGCCATTCTACGCCCGCCCCCGCGTCGCCGCTACCGAGGGCCTGTCCGCCAGGCGGTAGACGAACTTGAGCCCCGACCACACCGCGTCGATCGCACAGACCTTCACGTCCACCATCCCCGCTTCCAGTCCGATCGCGCGGATCACGTCCTCCGTCAGGTCCGTCGCCACCCCGGACGACTTCTTGGGCCACGAGATCCACAGCATTCCCGCGGGATGCACGCGGGCGCCCAGGCCGCGGAACGCCGCCCGCAGCTCGTCCGCGCGCTGCGTGAAGCACACGATCACGTTCGCCGGCGCGTCGCCTCCCTCCACCATCTCCACCCCCTCCGGCAGCTCCCCCAGCGTGTCGCGAAAGCCGTCCGGCGCGTGGATGCAGGTGACGCGATGCCCGGGCTTGATGCCCAGCTTCCTGGGGAGCGGGGTGCCGGAGTAGCCGGCGGGCTGGGTGGCCATGGGCGTCGAGGATGAAGAGGGAGGCCGGGCAAGGAAGCCGCGTGCAAATGTTTCCTGTCGCTGGGGGAATGGATCTTGTAACGTGCACGGCCCCCTGCGCAACGCCGCGTTCGCCGCCACGGAGGAAAGCCGCCATGCCAGTCGTCGCCCTGCCGCATCCGTCGCCCGCCGTGGGCGCGACGGGAACCCTGGAGCTGTCGTGGGAGCTGTTCGGCGAGCTGTGCCGGGCGCTGGCCGTTCGCGTGGCGCAGGAGTACCGCCCGGAGCTGGTGATCGGCCTGGCCACGGCGGGGGTGATGCCCGCCGCCACCGTTGCCACCATGCTGCAGACGGACTTCGAGGCGATGAAGGTGACGCGCCGCGAGCGCGGGCAGGTGGTGCACGCGTACCCGCGGGTGCTCTCGCCCACGCCGGTCTCCGCGCGCGGGCGCCGCGTGCTCATCGTGGACGAGGTCACCACCAGCGGCGACACCCTGCGGCTGGCGCTGGCCGCCGTGCGCGAGGTGGGGCCCGCGGAGGTGCGCACCGCCACCAGCTTCGTGCGCCCCGGCGGCTACCGGCCGGACTTTCACGCGATGGAGACCGACGCGCTGATCGTCTTTCCGTGGGACCGGCAGGTCATCCAGGACCAGCGGCTGGTCACGCCGGCGATCTACGCTTGAGACAGGGAACAGGGAACAGGGAATAGAGGGCATCGCGGTGGTTGCGGTGCCCTCTCCTGATGCGAGTAACTTCCGATCCAACCGACGAATCTCGATGCGCTCCTCGCGACTCTCCGCCTTGCTGCTGCCCCTGGTGATGCCGATCGCCGCGCCGGCGTCGTCCGCGGCACAGATGGACTACGCGATCGTGCAGGGCGGGAGCGGGCGGCCGATGGGGCTGATGGAGCTGGCGGATTCGCTGGCGCGCCACGACGTCGTCTTCCTGGGCGAGCAGCACGACGATCCGGTGACGCACCGCGTGCAGGCGATCCTGCTGGACGAGATCGGCAGGCGGCGGCCGCGGGTGGTGCTGTCGCTGGAGATGTTCGAGCGCGACGTGCAGCCGCTGGTGGACGACTACGCCGCGGACCGCCTTGCGGAGGCCGATTTCCTGGCCCGCTCGCGGCCGTGGGGCAACTACGCCGAAGGATACCGTCCGCTGGTGGAGCGGGCACGGGCGTGGCGCTGGCCGGTGGTGGCCGCCAACGTGCCGCGCCCGCTGGCGTCCTCCGTCTCCCGGGGTGGAATGGCGGTGCTGGACACGCTCCCCGCCTCGCACGCCGGGTGGTACGCGGCGGAGCTCCGCTGCGAGCCGCAGGGCGAGTACTTCCGCCGCTTCGGCGAGGCGATGGGCGGAATGCAGGGGCACGGCGCCGGGGCGGACAGCGCCGCCGCCCGGGCCACCCTGGCGCGCTTCTACGCGGCGCAGTGCCTGAAGGACGAGACGATGGCGGAGTCCATCGCCCGTGCGCGGCAGGCAGCGCCGGACGCCGTCGTGGTGCACGTCACCGGCGCATTCCACAGCAACGGGCGGCTGGGCACGGTGGAGCGGCTGGTGCGCCGGATGCCCGCGCTGCGCATCGCCGTCGTGACCCTGGCACCGGTGGACGACCCGCGCGCCGGCGACGCCGCGGAGCACGCCGGCTCCGACTACGTCGTCTTCACCCGCCGCCCGCCCCCCGCGGCGCCCTGACGGCGCGGGTCGCTGACGACGTGCCGATCCACACCGCCCGCCACGACCCTGCGCTGCGCGCCCGCGTCGTCCGCATCCTCCCGCTGGCGTACGCGGAGGGTGCCGACGCCGCGCTGGACCGTCCGGCGCACGTGCGGGCGGGCTCCGGGCTGGCGTGGATCGGCGGCGCGCTGGCGATCATGCAGGACGACGCCGGCTTCGTCGCGCTGGCGGACCCCGCCACCGGCCGCTGCCGCGCCATCACCCTGCCGGCCGGCGAGGGCGGGGTGCGCCAGTTCGACGACGGGCGCGGCAACAAGCGCTTCAAGCTGGACCTCGAATCGTGCGTCGCCGTGCCGGACGGGGAGGGCGGCGAGGTGCTGGCCGGCTTCGGCTCCGGGTGCTCGCCGGTGCGCCAGCGGGTGCTGCTGGTGATGGATGCCGCCGGCGCCACGCCGCGCGTGGAGCTGCGCGACGCCACCGCCTTCTATGCGCGGCTGCGGGCGGCGGCGGAGTTCGCCGGGAGCGAGCTGAACGTGGAGGGGGCGGCGTGGCGCGCCGGGCGCATCGTGCTGCTGAACCGCGGCAACGGCGCGACGGGGGATGCCCGCGGGCCGGTGGATGCGGTCTGCTCGGTGGACTGGACCGCCCTCCGCGCGTACCTGGACGATCCCGCGGCGCATCCGCCCCCCGTCCCTGAATCCATCCGCTCGTACGACCTGGGCGCGATGAGCGGCTGCCGCCTCGCCTTCACCGACGCGGCGGCCATCGGCGATGCGCTGGTCTACACCGCCACGGCCGAGGCGTCGCCCAACGCGGTGGACGACGGCCCGGTCGCGGGCTCCGCGGTGGGGATCATCGATGTTGATGGAAGCGCGCGCTGGACGGTGCTGGAAGACGCGGACGGAGCCCGCTTCGGCGGCAAGGTGGAGGGCGTGGCGGGGGGTGCGCGGCCGGGGACGCTCTTCGTGGTCGTGGATCGCGACGATCCGTACCGCCCGTCGGAGCTGTGCGAGGTGGAGCTGGCGGGCGACTGGCCGGAGGGATGAACGAGAGCGGGGGCCGCGGATCGCAATCCGCGGCCCCCGCTCGCATCTACGCGCCGGCGCGCGCCCTGGCCCGGGCAGGTCCGGACCTGGGTCCCCGCCTCAGTCGAAGCACTCGGGCGGGCAGGTACCCATGTAGTACGTGGGGCGCGGACAGGCCTCGCAGGTAAGGCCGGTGAAGCAGGTGCCGGTGTGGCGCGTGTTGCACCCGTAGTCGCAGCTCACCTCGGCGGTGCACATCCACTCGTACTGGGTGTGGCCGTGCACCGTGCCGCGCTGGGCGGGCACGGCGGCGGTGTCGAACGACTGCACCTCCAGTGTATCCAGGCTCAGGCTCAGCTTCTTCATCTCGGCTCCTCGAAAAGGGGGGGCAGCGGCGTGCGTGCGTGAATTCCTGCAAATAATGATCACATGATTGTCGGATTCTGTAAAGGGCAATCCATCCTCCATGTGGCCGTACACCCGCCATGAAAGCGTATGTTTCCGTGGCGGATCGTGACGGAATTTCCCGGATTCGCGGCAACGAGAGAGCGGGACCGCGGCTTCGCTCCGCGGCCCCGCTTCGTTTTCGTCCGGACGACCCGCGCTCCGGTGGCGGGCTCAGTACGGGCAGACCATCGGCTCCGTCTCGCCGCAGCCCGCGCCGCAGGTCACGCCGCGGCAGGTGTTGGGGCAGGTGCCGGCGCACGTCGCGTTGCACGACGCGGGGCAGGTCGGGTCCCCGGTGCAGCAGCCGCTGATCTCCTGCGACGGGCAGTAGAAGTCGCAGCTCTCCGGCGAGGTCGTCAGGTCGGAGTGCGCCTGAACGGTGCCGCGGGCCGAGGGCGGCAGGATCGTTTCGAACGACTCCACCGCCAGCGCATCCAGGCTCAGCTTCTTGCTCATTGGGGCGTCCTCCGGGTCAGGGACACTGCCAGGGCGCGTTGCACGTGTTGTACTTGCAGGTGCCGCCGCACGAGTTGAAGCACGTCGCTTCCAGGGTGACGAACTCGGCGCCGCGCACCGTGCCGCGCTCTCCTTCGGCCGGCACCGCCGCGAACGAATCCACCGCAAGCTCGTCCAGGCTCAGCTTCAGCTTCTTCATCGTCGCCTCCCACGCAGAAGTGGTTTGCCGCATACCGGATGTTTGAATCAAAATTGTCTTGAATCGACAGTCGCGCAAGACCCGCGAACGTCCTCCCCGCGGCATCCGCCGACCCGCTGAGCCGATCCCGTTCAGGAGCCGTTCAGCACGCGCAGGGCGGCGGCCTCGAGCACCTCCACGGCCACGGGCATGCAGTCCTCGCACAGGTCGAAGCGCGGCGAGTGGTGCGGCTCCGTCATCCCCTTCTCCTCGCTGCGCCCGCCGACGAAGAAGTAGCAGCCGGGGACACGCGCCAGCACGTCCCCAAAGTCCTCCGCCGCCATCGTGCGCACGTCGGGGTCCGTCCGCACCCGCTCCGCGCCCACGATGCGCTCCCCCTCGCGCCGCACGACCTCGGCCAGGCGCGGGTCGTTGACGGTGGGGAGCGCCTCCCTGCGCGGGTGGAACTCGTACGTGGTTCCCAGCGCCGCGCAGACCCCCGCGACCACCCGCTCCACGTGGCCGGGAAGGGCGTCCAGCAGCGCGGGGTCGAAGGCGCGGATGGTACCCCGCAGCGACGCCGTCTCGG
>DASTNU010000954.1:0-4373 GCA_035720605.1 Longimicrobium sp.
GAGCGGATCTGGCTGCCGAAGGAGATGTCGCTCTTGGTCGACTCCAGCTTGGCCTTCTCGCGCTCCTGCTCCTCCAGCGCGCGCTGGTAGAGCGCGGCCTTGAGCATCTTCATGGCCGTCGCGCGGTTCTTGTGCTGCGACCGCTCCTGCTGGCACGTCACCACGATGCCGGAGGGGAGGTGCCGCAGCCGCACCGCGGACGACGTCTTGTTGACGTGCTGCCCGCCGGCGCCGGACGCGCGGTACACGTCCATCTCGATGTCCTCCTCGCGCACCTCGATCTCGATGGTGTCGTCCACCGCGGGGTAGACGAACACGGAGACGAACGAGGTGTGGCGCCGCGCCGCGCTGTCGAACGGCGAGATGCGCACCAGCCGGTGCACGCCGCGCTCCGCCTTGAGGAATCCGTACGCGTACTGGCCGCGGATCTCCAGGGTGGCGTCCTTGATCCCCGCCTCCTCGCCCTCCTGCAGGTCCAGCAGCTCCACGTCGAAGCCGTGCCGCTCGCCGAAGCGGGTGTACATGCGCAGCAGCATCTGCGCCCAGTCCTGGCTCTCGGTGCCGCCGGCGCCGGGATGGATGGTGACCAGGGCGTCGCGGTGGTCGTCGGGGCCCTGGAGCATGTTCTTGAGCTCCAGCTCCTCCAGCGCGGGGCCGATGCCATCCACCTCGCGCTGCACCTCGTCGGCGAGGGCCTCGTCGGGCTCGGCCTCCAGCAGCTCCAGCATCTCGCCCAGGTCGTCGACCTTGGCGGACATCTGCCGCCAGGGCTCCACCCATCCCTTGAGCTGGTTGACTTCGTTGATGATCTCGCGGGCCTTCTCCTGGTCGTTCCAGAACGACGGATCGGCCATGCGGGCCTCGAGCTGCTTCAGCTTTTCCTGGCGGGCATCGAGGTCAAAGGAACCTCCCCAGCTCGTCGAGCCGGTTGCGGTACGTGTCGAGGTCGGAGCGAAGGTCGGTGATCATCTGCTCGCGGATTTCACTGGCAATGACAAGGGCCGCCCGGGAGGACGGCCCCATGGGTCTGGTAAACCGCGGGGAATGTATGCGTTCCGCTGGGGAGAGGAAAGTGCCAAGTGCCAAGTGCCAGGTGCCAGGTGCCACGTATCACGTGCTTGGTGCAGTTCCTTGGCACTTGGTACTCGGCACTTGACACTGCTGTTCAGAACACCTGCTGCCCCTTCGCCAGGATCTCGTTCAGCGCGTCGCGAAAGTGCGGCGTGCCGCGCGCGAGATCGGCGCCCACCTGGCCCAGGTACTCCTCCCAGCTCTTCTTGATCTCGTCCATGAACTCGCGCTTGAGCGTTCCGTCCGCCAGCGCCTGGTCCCGCCGCTCCGGGTGGTACGTCACGATGTCCGACACCAGCGCCCGCGCCAGCCGCCGCGCCTTGGCGTTCGGGTCCGCCGCGCCGAACGGGGAGCGAGTCCCCGCCGTCGTCGCGGGCCGGGGCGGCGGCGTGGCCGCGGCGGCCGGAGGCGGCGTCGGCGTCGGCTCAGGTGCCGGCGTGGGCGTCGGAGCCGCCACGGCGGCCGTTGCCGGGGGCGTCGGCTCCGGAGCCGGCACCGGCTGAGGCTGGGCCGCGGCCGGGGCGTCGGGCTGGCCGGCGGAGACCTCGAAGACGCCGCGGCAGATGGAGCAGCGGACGCGAACCCCTGCCGCGGGGATCTTGCGCGGATCCACGCGGAACACGGTGCTGCAGTGCGTGCACTGGACGTTCATGAACCCTGCGACCCCTGGTCTGCTCGGTTTTCGCCATCACCCGCGGCCGCGTCGTACGGGCCGCCGTGCCGCCGGTCCACCACGTAGATGGAGCCGGAGAACGTCTTGGCGTACGCCTTCATCTCCGTGGCCAGCTCGCTGATCTGCGCCGTGTGGACGAAGTTGCGGCGCTCGTTGGTCACCACGCCGATGGAAAGCGTCATCAGCGGCACCTCGTACTCCTCGCCCCGCCGGTCCTTGCCGATGAAGAAGCCCCGCTCGCGGTCCTCTACCCCGTAGTGCAGCGGGATGAGCTCGCTGAAGACGGAGATCACCTCTTCGCAGCAGCGGCGAAAGTCCGAAAGCGGCGCGTTGAAGATGAAGTCGTCGCCGCCGATGTGCCCCACGAACGCCGACGGCGAGTACGCCCGCACCACGTCGCGCAGCACGCGCGACAGGATGAGGATCACCCGGTCGCCGTTGTTGTAGCCGTAGCGGTCGTTGAACTCCTTGAAGTGGTCCAGGTCCGCATAGCACACGGCGAACTTCTCCCCGGAGCGCAGCCGCTCGGCGATGTCGCGCTCGATCTGCACCGTCCCGGGCAGCAGCGTGGTGGGGTGCACGCTCACGTCGCGCTCCGCCCGCCGCAGCGCCATCCGCAGCCGCAGCCCGCACTCCCGCTCCGTGAGCGCGGCGCCCAGCACCTCGTCCGCGCCCGCCTCGAGCGCCAGGGCGGCCGCGTCGTCGCCGCCGCCGTTGCCGGCCAGGTACATGATGACGGGCACCACCGAGGTGAACGCCTCGCCCTTTACACCGGCGCAGATGCGCAGCGCCACGGTGGAGTCGGGCGAGGCGTCGAGCACCAGCGCGGCCGGGTAGGCGCGTCCCACCCGCGCCTGCACGTCCGCCTCTCCCGACGCCTCCAGGATGGGAAAGCCCCGCTCCGCCGCGAACGCGCGGACCACCCCGGGAGGAGGCCGGCCGTGCGGCGAATAGTGCAGGATCACACGTGGGGGCATGGAACCTGGGCCAGCGGTGGCGGAGGCACGTCTGGAAGGGACGATTCTACGGGAACGGACGGGAGGATGTCAAACCGTGCCGGCAAAGATTCAGGACGCGGGCGCGTCCTGCAGGGGCGTGGCCTCGTCGATGAGCAGGATGGGGATGCCGTCGCGCACCTCGTAGCGCAGCCGGTCGCGCTCGCACACCAGCGCCTCCGGGCTCTGCTCGTAGCGCAGATCGCCCTTGCACTTCGGGCACACCAGCAGCTCCAGCAGCCAGGGCTCGATCACTTGCGTTGCTCCGGGTTGGGGACCTGGAACCCGAAGCGCTGCAGCGCCACCGGGTCACGGCGCCAGCGCGGCAGCACCTTGACCCACAGGTCCAGGTACACCGGGGCGTCCACGAACTCCTCGATCTTCTGCCGGGCGGACTGGCCCAGCTGGCGGATGGCCGCCCCCCCGCTGCCGATCAGGATGGCCTTCTGCGTGGCCCGCTCCACGTAGATCGTGGCGCGGATGTACAGCGGGGTGGCGGCTTCGCGGAACTCGTCCACCTTCACCGCCACGCTGTAGGGCACCTCCTTCTCGAACAGCTCGAACGCCGATTCGCGGACGAGCTCCGCCACGAAGAAGCGCACCGGCTGCGACGAGACGTCGTCCTCCGGGTACAGGTACGGCGACACCGGCAGCCGGCCGGCGACCTCCGCCCGCAGCGCCTCCACCCCCTGGCCGGTCAGCGCCGAGACCTCGAAGAGCGCCGCGCGGGGAAACCGCTCCGCCGCCCACTCGCGCACCCTGGCCAGCTGTGCGGGCTTCGCCGCGTCCGTCTTGTTGCTGACGACGACGAGGGACGGGGCGCGCGCCAGCAGCTCCAGCACGTCGGGCGAGAAGTGGGGGATGCCGGCCTGCGCGGCCGCATCCACCAGCAGCAGCACCACGTCCGCGTCGGTGATGACCTCGGTGGCCTGGTGCAGCATGGCCCTGTGGAGCAGGTAACGGGGCTCGACCAGCCCCGGCGTGTCCACGAACACCATCTGCACGCCGTCGCGGGTGTCGATGCCCAGCACGCGCTCGCGGGTGGTCTGCGCCAGCGGCGTGACGATGCTGAGCTTCTGCTCCACCAGCCGGTTCATCAGCGACGACTTGCCGGCGTTGGGGTACCCCACCAGCGCCACGGTTCCCGCCCTAGTCTCCACCGCCGCGACGTCGTTCGCGCCGGCCGTGGGAGCGGGGCTGGTGGATGGGGTGTCGTCGCGCTCGTCCATGCGCGAATCTACCCCGCGAAAACGCCGCGGCGCAAGGCGAACAGGGACGGATCCCTGCGATCGGGGACACCTGGCACGTCGCGGATTTCCCTGCGAAAACGGCGAAAGGTACAGAGATGCAGGGCAAAGCCGGAGACCCAGAGGAAGCGGCCGGGTTCTGTCCTCTGGATCTCTGTTCTCCTCCGTATCTCTGTACCCTCGCAGCTTGACCCAAGCACGAACGCCCGCTCCGACCACGAGGATCGAAGCGGGCGTAGGTGTAGAAAAAAGGCCGGCGGCGCCGTACTCTCCCACCGGGTGGCCCCGGCAGTACCATCCGCGCAGCGGGTTTTCACTTCCGAGTTCGGGATGGGATCGGGTGGATCCCCCGCGCCATAGCCACCGGCCAAAGTAGAAACCGGGTGG
>DASTNU010000955.1:0-3296 GCA_035720605.1 Longimicrobium sp.
CGGCCCTGCTCACGCTGGAAAAGATGGCTCTGGGCGGCATCTACGATCAGCTCGGCGGAGGCTTCCATCGCTACTCGGTGGATGAGCGCTGGCTGGTGCCCCACTTCGAGAAGATGCTGTACGACAACGCCCTCCTGGTCCCCCTCTACCTGCACGCCTGGCAGGCCACCGGAGCGGAGGAGTACCGTGCGGTGGCGGAGGACGTCCTGGCCTGGGTGCGGCGGGAGATGACGTCGCCGGAGGGCGGCTTCTACTCCGCGCTGGACGCGGACAGCGAGGGCGAGGAGGGGCGCTTCTACGTCTGGACGCCGGACGAGATCGACGCGGTGCTGGGGCCGGAAGAGGGGCGCATCGTCCGCGCCTGGTACGGGGTGACGGCGGAAGGGAACTTCGAGGGGCGCAGCATCCTGCACGCCTGGCGCACCGTACCCGCGGCCGCGGAAGAGGCGGGGGTCGCGCCGGAGCGGCTGATGGAGGCCGTCTCCCGCGCGCGGCAGCCGCTGTACCTGGCCCGCGCGCAGCGCGTCTGGCCCGGGCGGGACGACAAGGTGCTCACCGCCTGGAACGCGATGATGCTGCGCGCCTTCGCCGAGGCGGCGCGGGTGCTGGGGAGCGAGGAGCACCGCCGCGTCGCCGTCGCCAGCGCGGAGTTCCTGCTGTCGAAGCTGCGGATCGACGGGCGGCTGCAGCGGACGTACAAGGACGGGCGCGCGAAGATCCCCGCCTTCCTGGACGACCACGCGCTGCTGGCGGAGGCGCTGGTCGCCCTCTACGGCGCCACCTTCGACCTGCGGTGGCTGCGCGAGGCGCGGGCGCTGATGGACGAGACGCTGGAGCGGTTCTGGGACGAGGCCGAAGGCGTCTTCCACGACACCGCCGCGGACGCGGAGCCGCTCGTCGTCCGCCCGCGCGACCTGTGGGACAACGCCACCCCCTCCGGCACCTCCGCCGCCGTGCACGCGCTGCTGCGCCTGGCGGTGCTCCTGGGCGAGGAGCGCTACCGCCGCGTGGCCACGCGGGCGCTGGAGGGGATGGCGGAGCTGGCCGCGCGCGTTCCCGCCGGCTTCGGGAACCTTCTCTCCGCGCTGGACTTCCATCTCGCCACCCCGGTGGAGGTGGCCTTCGTCGGGACGCCGGGGGAGGCGGAGACGGACGCGCTCCTCGCGGTCGCGGCGCGGACCTACCTGCCCAACGCCGTCACCGCGCTCCGCCGCCCCGGCACGGAAGGCGAGGCGGAGTCGCTGGTGCCGCTGCTGCAGGGCCGCACCCCGCTGGACGGGCGGGCGACGGCGTACGTGTGCGAGCGGATGGCCTGCCGCATGCCCGTGAACACCCCCGAGGCGCTGGCGGCGGGGCTGGCGGCGCGCGATGGCGCCGGCTGAGGTCGCTCCGCGGCTCTTGCGCCCCGCCGCGAGCGGGCGGCAATATGCGCCGGCCCCGGCGGGCGCCACTTTTCGCAAGGAGAACGTGCGATGCGAGGCATCATCCCCGCGGCCCTGGCGCTGCTGGTCGCCTGCGCCGGGCCGTCGCAGTCCGCCTCCGGCGACGGCGCCCCGGCAGGGGGCCAGCCGCCCGCCCAGGCAGACCCCTCCACCCCCGCGGAGGCGCAGCAGGTGACCGTGGAGCTCGTACCGGGCGAGGCCTCGTCCGCCGGGGACGGCGAGAACAGCGCCGCGGCGGAGGCCGGCGGGCGGACGGTCGTCGTCCGCGGCACCGCCAGCACGCCCACGCCCTGCCATCGCCTCTCGGCGCGGGTGGAGGCGTCCGGGAGCCAGGTGACGCTCCGGGTGAGCGCCGCCGCGGACCCGGACGCGATGTGCATCCAGTCCATCGGCGCCATCCCCTACACGGCCACCATCCGCGGCCTGCCCGCGGGGACGTACGACCTGCGCGTGGAGCACGCCTATCCCGGCACCGGGTGGAGCACCGCGCCGGCGCTGCAGACGCGCGTGACCGTCGGCTGACCGCCGCCATCATCGACCCCGATCATCCTTCCCGCATGCCCGCGACGCACCGCACCGCCCTGCTGCCCCTGCTGGCGGCCCTGCTCACCGCCCCGGCCGCCGCGCAGCGGCCGGTCCCGCCGCCGCCGGGAAGCCCGGACCGGTACGAGGTCCCCGCCGTCCCCGCCGCGGCGCCCGTCGCGCGCGAGGAGTACGCGCGCCGCCGGCAGGCGCTGGCGCGGCAGATGGGCGACGGCGTGCTGGTGGTGATGGGGGCGGGCGAGGCCGACGCGGACTACATGCCTTTCGCGCAGAGCGCCCCGTTCCGCTACCTCACCGGCATCACCGAGCCGTCGGCGGTGCTGGTGATGGTGAAGCGGGGGGCGGAGGTGGCGGAGCACCTGTTCGTCCTTCCCCGCGACCCCGCGCAGGAGGTGTGGCAGGGGGCGCGGCTGGGGGCGGAGGGCGCCACCCGCCTGACCGGCATCCCCGCGCGCACCACGGAGCAGATGGACGACGCGCTGGGCGGGCTGCTGCGCGGCGTGCGGACGCTGTACACCGTGTCCCCGCTCGGCCAGGACGGCAGCCGCAGCCCCTGGCAGCGCCCGGACCAGCAGTTCACGCAGGCGCTGCAGCGGGAGCACGGGGTGCAGCGGGTGGTGGACCTGAGCGACGAGCTGTTCCGGATCCGCCAGGCCAAGAGCCCGGCGGAGCTGGACCTGCTGCGCCGCGCCATCTACATCACCGGCCTGGCCCACCGCGAGGCGCTGCGCGCGGTGGAGCCGGGGATGAACGAGTTCGAGATCCACGCGCTCATCGAGGGCACCTTTCGCCGCTACGGGGCGGAGCGCCCCGCCTTCGGCACCATCGTGGGCTCCGGGCCCAACGCCACCACCCTGCACTACCGCGCCGCCGACCGCTACATGCAGGCGGGCGACATGCTGGTGATGGACATCGGCGCGTCGTACGGGGGGTACGCGGCGGACGTTACGCGCACGGTGCCGGTGAACGGCCGCTTCACCGCCGAGCAGCGCGCCGTCTACGCGCTGGTGCTGGAGGCGCAGAAGGCGGCGGAGCAGCAGGCGCGCGCCGGCGTCACCCTGGGGCGGCTGAACCAGACCGCCACGCGGGTGCTGGCGGAGGGGCTGGCGCGGCTGGGGCTCATCGAGTCCGCCGACGCCACCTACGACTGCGGGCGCGGCCAGTGCCGGCAGGTGAACCTGTTCTACATGCACGGGCTGGGGCACGGCATCGGCCTGGACGTGCACGACCCCGACGCCGGGTACGGCAGCGGCTTCGTGGTGGGGAGCGCGTTCACCATCGAGCCCGGCGTCTACGTGCGGGCGGACGTGC
>DASTNU010000956.1:0-2447 GCA_035720605.1 Longimicrobium sp.
GCGCTCGCCGGTGTCCTGGGTCTCGTCGCTCATCAGCTCACCAGTCCCCGCAGGGCGGGGAACTCCAGGGTGAAGGGGCCGCCGGCGGGGGGAACCGTGACGGCGAAGTGCCCCGTGGGGGAGGTGGTCCCCGCCGCCACCTGCACCCCTGCGCCGTTCAGCACCTGGAAGGCGTGGGTGGCCAGCGGCAGCCACCCGTCCGCGCCGTTGTAGTCGGGGGCGACGGTGCGGTCCTCCACGCGGCCGAAGAGGTTCACCACGTCCACGAAGGAAAGGAAGGCGGCCACCGCGGGGTCGGCGGGGGGCGTCGGCGCCACGGGCCCGGCGGAGGCCACCGGCCCCGCCGCCGCGGCCCCCGGCGGGGTGTAGAGCACGCCCAGCAGCACGGGGTCCGCCGCGCTCACCACCCGCCCGCCGGCGACCGATTCCACCTCCACCGTCTGCACGTCCGCGCCCGAGACCAGCCGCAGGTCAGCCGGGCGCGAGGTGGCCCAGGCGAAGGTGCCGCCGGCGGCGGAGGGGGTGGCGTCCACCTGCAGCCGCGTCCCGGCGGGGAGGTGCCCCGGCCCGAGCAGGCCCCCTGCCGCCGCGGCCGTCACGGTCGTCGCAGCGGGCGGGCCCACGGAGAGCATCAGGGGAGGGAGGTCGGTGCTCCCCAGGCGCACGGCCAGGCGCACGTCCGGCGCGGCGCCGGAGGTGGGGGAGAGTCCCCAGAGCGTCACCAGCGTGCTCACCGTGTCCGGCAGCGTCTTGCTCCGCCCGCCGGAGGCGTCGTCGAAGACCACGTCGCCCCCGCCCGAGGTCGGGTTGGAGAGGGTGAGCGTGACGCTCTCCTCGAAATTCCCCGCCCAGGACACGCCCACCATCAGCGGCGTCCCCGCCCCCACCGGCACCCGGTCGGAGCACAGCACCGCGCCGCGTGCGCGGGTGCGCTTGACGCAGAGCGTGCTGCGCGTGAGCTCCTGGTCGATGACGACGAGCGGCATTCCGGCCTCCCTCACGCCGCGGCCGGCACGGAAGTGACCCGCAGCTCGCGGCTGCCGATCGCCAGGTCGCCGCGCGTGTCGTGGCGCGCTACCAGCCGGACGGTGAAGACGCGCCCCTGCGCCCCCGTGTCGGGGAAGGCGGCGGCCCACGGCGCGGTGGCCACGCGGCCGCGCCCCTGCGGCTGCACCGGCAGCTCGTGCCGGAACCCCTGCCCGTCCTCGACCACCACCCGCCCCTGCCCGGCCAGCACCCGGGGGATGATCCCGGCCACCTCCGCCACGAAGGTGACCTCCGTCCCCGGCGCCACGGTGGCGTGCGGCGGCGTTCCCGAGGCGGGGAGGGGCGCGCGGGCGGCGTCGCCCAGGTGGATGCCGGTGACGCGCACCAGGTGCTCCGGCTGCAGGGCCCGGATGCGCGCCCCCAGCTCGGTCGCCTCCACCCGCGGGACGAAGCGGTCGCCGAAGGGCGCCCCGGCCAGCGGGGCGACGAGCGGCGCGGGCGGCGCGCCGATGGGGCGCGCCAGCACCGTGGCCAGCGTGGCCGGCGCCCAGCCGAAGGCGAGGGCCACCAGCGTCCCCGCGTCCGCGCGGGTGGCGGGGGCGCCGGGGCGGGGAAGGTCGGCCAGGGCGCGATCCTGCAGCAGCGCCGCGGTCACCAGGGTGGCGATCCGCGCGTCCCCGTCGGGGTAGCCGGCCGCCGCCGCCAGCGCGTCGCGCAGCGTCTCGGCGAGCATGGTGCGGGTAAAGGCCCTGCGCGCCGCCTCCACCGCGTCCGCCGCCGCGCCGATGCTCCCGTCCCCCGGCGCGGCCCCCGCTTCGCCCGTGGCCGCCAGGACGTGCGCCGCCAGGTCCGGCCCCCCCGGCTGCGCGTCCGCCGCCAGCGCGCCGACGTGCGCCGTGGGGCCGAACGCCGCGGTGAGGAGGCGGACGACGTCCGCGCGGGTGGCGGCGGCCGTGCGCAGCCGCGCCTCGGTGGCCATGGCCATGGCCTCGCCGGCCAGGCGGCGGAACCAGGCGCGGCTCAGCAGCGCCGCGTCCTCGGCGTTGTCGTGGAACGCCACCTCCACCAGCGCCGCGGGAACGCGCCGGGGAAAGACCACGTGGTCCCAGGCCGGCGCCGCCGGCGCCGCCGCCCGCGGGTCGGCGCCGCCGCCTCCCGCCCGGAAGTGGTCGTAGGTGTTCTGCAGGTCGGCGTTGCCTCCCAGCGTGGTGACCGTCCCCACCGCGCGCTGCTGGATGTGGCAGCGGTCGCGGATGGTGTCGCGCAGCGCCGTGGCGTAGTCCCGGCCCAGGTCGTTGTGCTCCACGCCCCCCGGGTGCACCGTCCGCACGTCCAGGTAGAAGGCGCTCACCCCGCGCGCGGCGCCGTTGGCCGCGTTGGTGTGGATGGCCAGGAAGGCGTCGATGGGGTTGGCGGCGGCGGCCGCGGCCACGGCCAGCCGCCAGCGGCTCTGGATCCCC
>DASTNU010000957.1:0-7432 GCA_035720605.1 Longimicrobium sp.
GTTTGCGGGAGGGGGTGGACGAGCCTAAGCGAGGCCGGGGGAGGGTCCACCTTGCAGAATCTTCCCTGTCCTTTCACCTTTTGTTTGTCCCATCCCGCGCGGCCCCACCCACCCGCGCCATCCCTCCCGCTCCACCCGAAGCATGGCCATACGCGAAGGCCGCTGGGATTGCCCCAGCTGCGGCAGCACCCGCATCTACGGCCGCCACGTCGACTGCCCCGGCTGCGGCCAGCCGCGCCCGGCGGGCACGCGCTTCTACCTGGCCGAGGGCGAGCCCGTCGTCACCGATCCCGAGCGGCTGGCGGAGGCGCGTGCCGGTGCGGACTGGGTGTGCGCGCGGTGCGGCGCCAGCAACCGTGCCACGCTCCATGCCTGCGCCGGATGCGGCGCGGCGCACGAGGTGGAGAGCGTACAGCCGGTCGTGGAGTACACGCTGGCCGACACGCCGCGCCCGGTTGATGCGGCATCCGCGGCATCCGCGGCATCCGCCACGCCCTCGTCCGCGCCGCCCGAATCCACCGGATCTGCGCCGCTGTCATCCGCCGATCCCGGATCCCTGCCTCCCGCATCCGCCGGTTCCCCGCCGCCGCCCTCGGGGGGAGGCGAGGCACCGGGCGAATCCGGCACGTTCAGCCCGGCGCCCACTCCGCTCGCCATACTGGACAGCTCGAAACAGACACCGCTCAAGCGCAAGGTGGGATTGGGTTTGGCGGGCGCGACGGGGCTGGTGCTGCTGGGGAGCGCCATGATCGACCCCGAGCGCACACCGAAGCCGGAGCCCGCCATCATCGACGCCGTGGTGTGGGAGCGGGTCATCGTGATCGAGGAGCACGGCATCGTCGCCGGCGAGGGGTGGGCGCTGCCGGACAGCGCCATCGACGTGGTGCGCACCGAGCGCGTGAGGGAATACCGGGACGAGCTGGCCGGGTACGAGACGGTGGAGCGGGAGGTGCCGCGGACGCGGAGCGTGCTGAAGGGCTACCGCGACGAGACACGCACCGTCTCCGAGCGCGTGCAGACCGGCACGCGCACCTACACCTGCGGCACGCGCGACCTGGGGAACGGCTACTTCGACGACGTGGAGTGCACCGAGCCCGAGTACGAGACGGTCACCCGCACCGAGGTGGAGTCCGTCCCCGTCTACGAGGACGAGACGTATTACGAGACGGTGACGGAAAGGAAGCCCATCTACCGCCAGGTGCCGGTGATGGCGCCGTACTACACCTACCGCGCGCCGCAGTGGACGCCGGTGGATACGCTGCGTCTCGCCGGCACCTGGATGATCCCGCCCGCCTGGCCCAGGGTCGACAGCCTGCCGCCCAACCGCCGCGAGCAATGGCGTAACGAGAGCAACCGGGTCATCCTCCGCGCCCGAGACGGCGATCCGCGGAGCCTGGAGGTCAGGGAGGAGGAGCTGGTTCGCCTGCGTCCCGGGCAGCGGGTGGCATACGCGCCGGCCGGCGGCGGTCGCTACCCCGACGCCGTGCTTCCCCGCGACTCGCTTCCCCAGTGCCGCCGCTGGCACAGCGGCCGCGGCAGGCCCCCACCCGATTCCCTTGGCTGCTCGCCGCGGCCCGCGCGATAATCCGCCCGACCGCGACGTCGTGCACCTCCGCACGATGGCGCGACCGAAGGAATCAGCTCGCGGACACCCGTCCACCCGCTCACCCGCTCACCCGCTCACCCCGTCACCCCGTCACCCCGCCCGTCTGCCGCAGCGCCTCGTACAGCGCGATGCCGACGGCCGTCGCCAGGTTCAGCGAGCGCGCGCCCTCCACCATCGGGATGCGCAGGCACCGCTCCGGCGCGGCGGCGAGCAGCGCTTCCGGCAGCCCGCGCGATTCGGGGCCGAACAGGAGCACGTCACCCGGCGCGAAGTCCGCGTCCCAGATCGTCCGCTCGCCCTTCGTGGTCAGCATCCACACCCGCCGCTCCGCCGTCTCCGCCGCGAAGTCCTCCCAGGCCACGTGGCGCTGCACGTCCACGTTCTCCCAGTAGTCCATCACCGCCCGCTTCGCCCTGGGGTGCGCGAACGAGAAGCCGAGCCGGCCGATCAAGTGCAGCGGTGAACCCGTGGCCGCGCACAGCCGCGCCACGTTCCCCGCGTTCGGCGGGATCTCCGGCTCGTACAGCGCCACGTGGATCGGCTCATCCATCGACCGTTGCCGTCATTCCTGTCCGCGCAGGCGAACAGCGTGAGGTGTAGCCGCGACCGGAGTCGCCTGTCTCCCGCGCGGCCGCGACCCGGCTGCCGCCATCAGTGTATCACCCCGTGGCATACGATGCGCCGCGATCGGACGGACGCGGCGCCCGTCGGGATGAGGAGCCGCACGCGGAAGCTGCCGCGGGCGGTTCGGATTTTTCTCTGGGGATGATGCAGATGCCGGAACCGATTCCGTTTTCCGTGCTGGACCTGGCGCCCATCGTCGCGGGCGGCGACGCGGGACAGGCCTTGCGCAACACGCTGGAGCTGGCGCGCCACGCGGAGCGCTGGGGCTACCGCCGCTACTGGCTGGCCGAGCACCACAACATGCCCGGCGTGGCCAGCGCCGCCACTTCCGTCATCATCGGCCAGGTGGCGGCGGCCACGAGCACCATGCGCGTCGGCGCGGGCGGCATCATGCTCCCCAACCACGCCCCGCTGGTGATCGCCGAGCAGTTCGGCACGCTGGAGGCGCTCTTCCCGGGGCGCATCGACCTGGGGCTGGGGCGCGCGCCCGGCAGCGACCAGGTGACCGCCCGCGCCCTCCGCCGCACGCTGGACGCCGGGGCCGACGCCTTCCCGCAGGACGTGGTGGAGCTGATCGGCTACTTTCGCGACGCCGATCCGGCCGCGCGGGTGCGGGCCGTCCCCGGCGCGGGGCTCGACGTGCCGGTCTGGATCCTGGGCAGCAGCCTGTACGGCGCGCAGCTCGCCGCCGCGCTGGGGCTTCCCTACGCCTTCGCCTCGCACTTCGCGCCGGGGATGATGATGCAGGCGGTCCAGGTGTACCGCGAGCGCTTCGAGCCCTCCGCGCAGCTCCGGGAGCCGTACGTGATGCTGGGGATCAACGTCTTCGCGGCGGATACGGACGACGAGGCGCGGCGGCTGATGACCTCCGTGCGGCAGGCGTTCCTGAACCTGCGCCGCGGACGTCCCATGCCGCTGCAGCCGCCGTCGGACGACTTCGAGGATCAGCTGCACCCGTTCGAGCGGGCGATGCTGGACGAGGTGCTCTCCTGCACCGTCGCCGGCGCTCCCGAGACGGTGCGCGCAGGGCTCGAGGCCTTCATCGCCCGCACCGGCGCCGACGAGCTGATGGTCGTGTCGCAGGTCTACGACCACACCGCCCGCCTGCGCTCGTACGAGCTCACCGCGCAGGCCCGCGACGCGCTTTCCCTGCCCACGAAGGCCGCCTCCGCAGTTTGAAGAGATTGGCCTCACACGGAGTCAGCGGAGTGAACGGAGTCGGTTCTTCGCTGATTCCGGCCATCCCGCGCGCGGCAACCCCCGACAAGGACGCCTGCGCTCCCCTTGCGCCCTCACGTTCAACGTCTACATTTGTTCTCACCGCTCGGGGGAGTAATCCACGACGCCATCGACCAGGAGAGCCGACGATGCAAAAGATCAAGCTGGATGTCGAGAAGCTGCACGTGGAGTCCTTCACGCCGGAGGAGGAGGCGGAAAAGCGGGGAACGGTCGTCGGGCACGTGTCGCAGGTCCAGAACGGCTGCGTCTATCCCACCGCCGTGTACCACAGCTGCGAGCCCACCGAAACGTACGGCGAGTTCACCTGCCACTGCCTGTACCCGAACACCGACATCCGCATCTGCTGCACGGAGCAGGGCTGCTCGGGCGGCGGGATGTGCTGAGCGCCGCAGCCTGAGCTGGCTCGCAAAAAGTCAGCAGAGTGAGCAGAGATTGGTCGTCACGGAGACGAAACTCTGCTCACTCTGCTGACTCTGCGTGAGGCCTTCTACCCGCCTGACGAGGGACCGGCGTCGCGATCGGTGATCAGGAGATCGATTGCGTTCGTTCTCTCGGCAGGCGCTCTCCAGTCCTCGCGACCGATGCTGCCGTCCGGACCAATCTCGCCGTGAAGGTTCTCCGGCGTAACCCGCGCGAGAAGTTCATCCAACGTGTGTCGCGGACGAAGCATCTTCCGCTACCCCCCCACCTGGGACAGGGCACGCAGGCCGCCGGAGCCGGCGTCGGAGCCCTGCACCAGCCAGTGGCGCTCGGGCTTGATGGCCAGGGTGTGGCGGATGAGCGGCTCCAGCGGCTCGCCGCGGCGCAGCGGGTCGCGCAGCTCCGTCTGCAGGTCGCCGAACAGGCAGGGGCGCAGCTGCCCGTCGGCCGTGAGCCGCATGCGGTTGCAGCGGTCGCAGTAGTTGTGGCTCATGGGGGTGATGACCCCCACCGTCCCCGGCGCGCCGTCGAAGGCGAAGTAGCGCGCCGGCCCGTTCCCCGCCGGTCCCTGCACCGGCCGCAGGTCGCCGATCGTCCGCACGCGCTCCAGCATCTCGTCCGCGGAAACGTACTCGTCGGCAGAGACGCCCAGGTTGTCGCCCGTGGGCATCACCTCGATGAAGCGCACGTGCCACGGCCGCTCGCGGGTGATGGCGGCGAAGTCCGCCACCTCGTCGTCGTTGCGGCCACGCATCACCACGCAGTTCACCTTGATCGGCGCGAACCCCACCCGCTCCGCCGCTTCCAGTCCGCGGAAGATCGCCGCCGCGGAGCCGGGACGCCGCGCGATGGCGTCGATGCGCTCCGGCCGCAGCGAGTCCAGCGACACGTTGAGCCGGTCCACGCCGGCCGCGCGCAGCTCGTCCGCCTGTTCCTCCAGCAGCACGGCGTTGGTCGAGAGGGCCACGTCGGCGATTCCCGGTACCGCGCGTACCATCCGCACCAGCGCGGAGAGGTCGCGGCGCACCAGCGGCTCCCCGCCGGTGATGCGGATCTTCCGCAGCCCCATCCCCGCCATCACCCGCACCACCTCCGCGATCTCCTCGTAGGAGAGGATCTGGTCGCGGCGCAGCCAGGGCAGCCCTTCCTCGGGCATGCAGTACACGCAGCGCAGGTTGCACTTGTCCGTGACGGAGATGCGCAGGTACTCGATGCGCCGCCCGAAGCCGTCCGCCATGGGCCCCGACTGCGGCACCGGGCGCGCGGGCGCGACGGCAACGCCGCCCAGCTGCACCAGCCGGCTCATCGCGCCGCCTCCGCCACGGGGGTGAAGCCCGGGACCCACTCTGTCTTGCCGTCCACGTATCCCTCGCGCTTCCACACCGGCACGCGCTGCTTCAGCTGCTCGATCACGTAGCGCGACGCCTCGTACGCCTCTGCCCGGTGCGGCGACGCCACCGCGATGGCCACGCTCGCCTCGCCGATCTCCAGCATCCCCACCCGGTGCACCACGTGGATGGCCCCCGTGCCGAACCGTTCCCGCGCCTCGTCGGCAATGCGCAGCATCTCGCGCTCCGCCATCTGCGCGTAGGCGGAGTATTCCAGGTGGGCGACCGGGCGGCCGTCGTTCTCGTTACGCACCACGCCCCAGAACAGCAGCGCCGCCCCGTCCGCCTGCGACACGGTCCCGCTCAGCATCCCTCCCGGGTCGATGGGCTGCTCGGTGACGCGCGTCAGGTTGGGCTGCACCGTCAGCCTCCCGCCACGGGGGGGATGAACGCCACCTCGTCCCCGTCCCGCAGCTCCGCGGCGAGGGGCGCGTAGTCCATGTTGACCGCGACGAGGGGCGATTCCGGAAGCCGCGCCAGCCCTCCGCCCCGCGCACGCAGGCTGCCCACCAGGTCCGCCACGCGGGCCCCGGCCGGCAGCTCCACGGCCAGCTCGTCGTGGCCGGCCATGTCGCGGTACGTGGCGAAGAAGAGGGAGCGGATGATCATCGAGTGAGTGCGTGAGTGCGTGAGTGCGTGAGTGCGTGAGTGCGTGAGTGCGTGAGTGCGTTAGTGCGTTAGTGCGTTAGTGCGTTAGTGCGTTAGTCGTAACGTTGCGAGCTTGCAGATGGTTCCCCATCCCGCGCCAGTCTCGCCCGCACGCAGTCCGCGCAGGCGGACTTTGCGAACTTCCAGCGGCGAATTCATTCGCTCCTGGTGGGCGCCCGGCACGATGCCGTCGATCCCCCATGAGGCATTCGCACATCGTTCCTGCGGATGAAGATAACGCCGATCAGCGCCGGCAGGATACACCGCCGCCCCGCACGCGTTCGTGCAGGGCGGCTGATCACCGTGTCACTCCGTCACCTTGTCACCTTGTCACCCCGTCACCCGATCACCAGCTCACCCCGCGCCGGACGCGCCGGGGCCGGGCTGGTTCTGCCGCACCTCCTCCGGCGGCGCCAGCGTGGTGAGAAACTGCGACAGCTCGTGGTGCATGCGGCTGGTGGAGCCGCGCACCAGCGTGCGCCCGTCCTGCGTCCCCGTGCCGATGGTCAGGTCACCGGCCTCGGTGGTGAGCTTGATGTGGTGGTCGCTGGCGTCTTCCGTGAACGCCGCGTACGGCGTGAGCCGCAGCGTGAACCACTCGCGGGCGCGCTGAATCACTTCCTCGGGCGCTACGTCGGTCAGCACTTCCTGGATGAGCATCGCGGTCTCCGTGTGGGTTTGTCCGCGCCCCGAAGCGGCAGGATGGGTGCCAGACGGGTGCGCTCGCACCGCCGCCGGCCGGGGCCGGCCGTGATTCGCCCACGTTCCTTCCACGTGCCTTCGCTCACGAACCCACCGGAATGCATCTTCCGCCATGGCCCGGTGTACATCCACGGGCGTCCGGGGCCAGGAGGGGGGAAGACCAAGGCGCATCGATCTTATGTCCCGAAAACATCTTATAACCAGCCTTGAATTCATCCTGTCAACGATATACGAGTTGCAGCCATCCTCTTTTATATCGCGAAATGATCGGTTATATTTCACGCGTACGAAACGGACCGCGGTTCGAGGACGTCTATCACCTGACGCGTTCCACCGCCCGCGCGGAGGAACTTCACACGATGAGCGGCCGTGAACGGCCCCCAACCGGCAGAGCGGCCGGTGTGGGGGTCTTTGCATTGGCAAGAAAGGAGGTACCGTGACCAGCGCTCAGCTGAATACGGCCGTTGCCGCCAACGGAGACGGCTCGCGCCTGCTGCGGCTGGCGGCAAGCTGCCCCCGCTGCGGCTCGCGCCCCGCGGTGCGGTTCACGCCGGAGGTGGTGCAGGCACTGGCGCACCACCCGCCCCACGCGCGCCTGGCCACCTACCAGTGCCAGCGCCGGCGCTGCGGAGCCATCTTCGACCTGACCGCCCGCGCGTTCCAGCAGGCGTCCTGACGGGGGATCGACGTGGCGAGCACTCGTCATTCGCGATGACCAGCGCAGTCCGGGGCGGGCCACGAAAACGCCGCCCTCCCCGATTGCCCGGAGAGGGCGGCGTCCCGCATCACTAACGCACTCACGCAC
>DASTNU010000958.1:0-8015 GCA_035720605.1 Longimicrobium sp.
CCGCCAGCGCCGCCGCCGTGGGCCTCAAGCTGGACGCGGACCGCGTATACGCCTACCTGGCGCTCTTCAACGAGCTGCGCGAGCGCTTCGGGGTGAGCGGCGAGCCGGACCTGTCGCAGCTGCTGCGCTTCAGCGACGTCATCGTCCGCGACGACGAGGGCACGCGCATCGAGGTGCCGGCCGACGACCTCCGCGCGGTGATCGAGGACGCGGCGCGCGCCACGTCGTCGATGCGCGAGGACGAGGGGCGGCGCTTGCAGGCGGACCTGGACGGGCGCATCGCCGCCATCGACGCGGCGCTGGACGCCATCGCCCGGATGGCGCCGGGGCGGCTGGAGTCGGAGCGCGACCGGCTGCGCGCGGCCATCGCCGAGCTGGCGGCCGGCGTGGGCGTGAACGAGGAGCGGCTGGCGCAGGAGGTGGCGTACCTGGCCGAGCGCTGGGACGTGAACGAGGAGCTGGTGCGCTTTCGCTCGCACAACGAGCTCTTTCGCGAGCTGATGGCGGCCGATCCGGAGGAGCCGGTGGGGAAGCGGCTCTCCTTCCTCGTCCAGGAGATGCACCGCGAGGCCAACACCATCGGCTCCAAGGCCAACCACGCGGGGATCGCGCACCGGGTGGTCGCCATCAAGGAAGAGGTGGAGCGGTTGCGCGAGCAGGTGGAGAACGTGGAGTGACGCCGTTCCCGCTGGTGCTCTCCGCCCCGTCGGGCGCGGGCAAGACCACCATCGCCCGCGCGCTGCGCGGGCGCCGCCGCAACGTGGTCTTTTCCGTCAGCGCCACCACGCGGCCGCCGCGGGAGGGAGAGCGGGACGGGGTGGACTACCACTTCGTGGACGAGGACGAGTTCCGGCGGATGATCGCCGCGGGCGAGCTGATCGAGTGGGCGCAGGTGCACGGCGCCTTCTACGGCACGCCGCTGGCCAACGTCCGCCGGGCGGCGGAGGGCGGCGAGTTCCTGCTGCTGGACATCGACGTGCAGGGGGCGCGGCAGATCCGCGGCGCGGTGCCGCAGGCGGTGCACGTCTTCATCCTCCCCCCCTCCGGCGAGGCGCTGGTGCGGCGGCTGGTCGACCGGGGGACGGAGGACGACGCGCGGGTGCAGAAGCGGCTGCGCAACGCGCTGGAGGAGCTGCGGACGGCGGCGGAGTTCGACCACGTGGTGGTGAACGACGACCTGCCCGCCGCGGTGGCGGACGTGGAGGCGCTGCTGGAGGGGCGGATGGACGCGGTGCGTCCGCACCCCCCGGCGGAGCGGATGGTGCAGGAGATCCGGGCGGAGATCGAGCGTCACCTGAGCCCTTCCGTCGCCGACGGGCGGGCCGCGGGATAAACCGAGCTTTTTTCGAAGGAGCGGAACCGATGCGAGTGGTGACTCCGGGCCAGGCGGCCCGCCACACGGGAAGCAAGTACCTGGGCGTGCTGGTGGCGGCCAAGATGGCGCGCAACCTGAACGAGCTGCGCCGCAACGAGCTGCTGGAAGACCCCACCGTCAGCGGCGCCAGCGAAGAGCCGCGCGAAAAGCTGACCACCGTGGCGCTGGAAGAGGTGCGGAACGGAACGGCCAGGTTCCGCCTGACCCAGCGCCGCCGCCCCTCCGACATCCTCTAGACTCCCCGTGTCCGGGCCGCGCGCGCCGCGGCGACCCTTCGACGGGCGCCGCGTGGTCCTGGGGGTCACCGGGGGGATCGCCGCGTACAAGGCGGTCGCCCTGGCGCGCGAGCTCACCCTGGCGGGCGCCCTCGTCGACGTGGTGCTGACGGAGGGCGCGCTGGAGTTCGTGCGCCCCATGTCGTTCGAGGCGCTCACCGGGCGCCCCGCCCACACCTCGCTCTACCCCGCGGGCGATCCGCTCCTGCACATCCGCCTGGCGCGCGACGCCCGGGCGGTGATCGTCGCGCCCGCGACCGCCAACCTGCTGGCGCGCGCCGCCGTCGGCATGGCCGACGACCTGCTGACGGCGACGCTCCTGGCCACGCAGGCGCCCGTCGTGCTCTGCCCGGCGATGAACGACCGGATGTACGCCCACCCCGCCACGCAGGCCAACCTGCAACGGTTGATGGAGCTCGGCTACCGCGTCGCCGGCCCGGGGGTCGGCCCGCTGGCCTGGGGCGAGGGCGAGGGGCCGGGGCGGATGCTGGAGCCGGAGGAGATCCTGGCTCACGCCGGCCGCGCGCTGGAAGGGGCGACGCCGCTGGCGGGAAAGCGCATCGTCGTCACCGCCGGCCCCACCCGCGAAGCGATCGACCCCGTGCGCTACGTCGGCAACCGCTCCTCGGGGCGGATGGGGTACGAGATCGCCGCCGCCGCCTGGCGCCGCGGGGCGGAGGTGCTGCTGGTCTCCGGCCCCTCCCACCTGCCGGTCCCGGTCGGCGTGCAGGTGCGGAAGATCGAGTCCGCGGAGGAGATGCGCGCCGCCGTGGCCGAAGCGCTCCCCGCCGCGGACGTGCTGGTGATGGCGGCGGCCGTCGCGGACTTCCGTCCTTCCACGGCGGCGGACCAGAAGATCAAGAAGGAATCCGGCGACGTCCCGCGGATCGTGCTGGAGCCCACGGCGGACGTGCTGCGCGCCACGCGGGATGCGCGGCGGCCGGGCTCCGTCATCGTCGGCTTCGCGCTGGAGACGACGGACGCGGTGGAGAACGGGCGCCGCAAGCTGGAAGGGAAGGGGCTGGACCTGCTGGTGGTGAACGACGCGACGGAGCCCGGGGCGGGGTTCGAGGTGGCGACCAACCGCGTCGTCCTCCTGCAGCCCGGCCAGCCGGACGAGGCGGTGCCGCTGATGGGGAAGGCGCAGGTGGCGGACCGCATCCTGGACCGCGTGGAGACCCTGCTGCCGGCCGCGGAGCCCCGCGCGTGACCGATCCGCGTGACCTGCTGCGCGCCTACCTGCGCCAGCGCCGCGAGCTGGGCGACGGCGAGATCGTGCTCGATCGCCTCTCGCCGGCGGAGCTGCACGCGCTGCTCTCGGACGCCGTCCCCGCCGCGCCGCCGGCCGCGAGCCCGGCGCCGCCGGCGCGACCCGCGTCCACCCTCGGCCGGGTGGAGGCCGCGCCCCCGCCGCCCTTCCCCGGCGAGCCGGAGACCCACCAGCGCCTCGGAGCGCCGGTGCCGGGCGCCACGCCGCATCCGCCCTCCCCCCGCGCCCCCGCTGAGTACGTGAGCGCGGAGGAGATCGCGGCCCTCCCCATCCTGTCCGAAGTGCGCGAGGTCGCGCTGGGGTGTCCCCGGTGCGGACTGTCCAGAACGCGCACCCACGTCGTGTTCGGAGAGGGGCGCGAAGATGCGGACGTCATGGTCGTCGGGGAGGCCCCGGGGCAGGAGGAGGACCGTTCGGGCCGTCCATTCGTGGGCCGGGCGGGCAGGCTTTTGGACCTTCTTCTTTTGAGCGTTGGTTTCGCGCGGCACGACGTCTATATTTGCAACGTGCTCAAGTGCCGCCCCCCGCAGAACCGCAATCCGCAGCCCGACGAGGTCAGCGCGTGCAGCCCCTACCTGCTCAGGCAGGTGGAGCTGGTGCAGCCGCGCGTCATCCTGGCCTTCGGCAACTTCGCGGCGCAGACGCTGCTCGGGACCGACACCTCCATCGGCAAGCTCCGGGGCAGGACCCACCGGTACCACGGGGTGCCGCTGGTCCCGACCTACCACCCGGCGGCCTGCCTGCGCCACCCCGCCTGGACCCGCTCCGTCTGGGAAGACCTCCAGCGGGCGCGTGATGTTCTAGACGCTTCCTGACCACCGGTATCGCTGATCCTGGTCCCTTCCCTCCGGGCGGGGGCCGACGTGTCGACGTTTCTGCCAGGTAGTACCCGATCGTGGCCACCGTATCGCCGTTCGTCCCCAAGGCCGCCGCCCCCGAGCCGTTCGCCGACCGCAGCGCGCCCTACTCCGCCGAGGCGGAGCTGGCGGTGCTGGGCGGCATGCTCATCGACGGCGACGCCCTCACCAAGGCCATCGAGGTCGTCGACGACTCGATGTTCTACCGCGAGGGGAACCGCCGCGCCTTCCGCGCCATGCGGCGGATCTTCGAGCGCGGCGACGTCATCGACCCCGTCACGCTGGCGGAGGAGCTGCGCGGGGCGGGGGACCTGGAGGCGGTGGGCGGGCTGCAGTTCCTCGCCTCGCTGCTGGACGCGGTGCCCACCGCGGCCAACATCGAGTACCACGCCAAGATCGTCCGCGAAAAGGCGGTGCTGCGCCGGCTGATCGAGGCGTCCACCGTCACCATCCAGGAGACGTACGCGCACCAGGGGGACATCGACGAGCTGCTGGACAAGGCCGAGAGCCGCATCTTCCAGATCGCCCAGACGCACGAGCGCAAGGGGTTCGTCTGGATCAAGGAGCTGCTCTGGCCCGCGATGGAGCGCATCGAGATGCTCTCCCAGAACAGCAGCGCCGTCACCGGCGTGCCGACGGGATTTTATGATCTCGATGAAATGACTGCGGGATTTCAAAAGGGAGACCTCGTCATTGTCGCTGCTAGACCGTCGATGGGGAAGACAGCCTTTACGCTCAATATTGCACAACATGCTGCAATATCAGAGAGCAAGTGCGTCGCCTTCTTTTCACTGGAGATGAGCAAGGATTCGCTCGTCCAGCGCCTGCTGACGTCGGAGGCGCGGGTGGACGCGGGGCGCGTGCGCACCGGGCGTCTGCGCGACGACGATTATCCGCGCCTTGCACAGGCGGCGGGCCTGCTCAACACCGCGCCGATCTTCATCGACGACACGCCGGGGATCTCGGTGCTGGAGATGCGGGCCAAGGCGCGCCGGCTCAAGGCGGACCGCGACGACCTGGCGATGGTGGTCGTCGACTACCTGCAGCTGATGCAGAGCAACACCAAGTCGGAAAACCGGCAGCAGGAAGTGTCGGAGATCTCGCGCGGCTTGAAGGCGCTGGCGAAGGAGCTGGAGGTGCCCGTGGTGGCGCTGAGCCAGTTGTCCCGCGCGGTCGAATCCCGCCCCGACAAGCGTCCGATGATGTCGGACCTTCGCGAGTGCGTGACCGGTGACACGCGTGTGGTGCTGGCGGATGGCCGCCGCATGCCGATCCGCGAGCTGGTGGGCGCGACACCCGAGGTGTACACCATCTCCGAGCGCGGCCGGATCGCGACAGCCGCGACCGATCTGGTCTGGTCCGTGGGACGGAAGCCGGTGTTCAGCGTCCGCCTGGCGAGCGGCCGCCGCATTCGCGCCACGGCCGAGCATCGCCTGCGTGGCCCCGCGGGCTGGGTGCACGTCTCTGAGCTTGCGCCGGGGGACCGCCTGGCCCTCGCGCGGCGGATCCCTGAGCCAGCGCAGCCGCTGGAGTGGCCGGACCTGCGCGTCGCGCTGCTGGGCCACCTGGTCGGCGACGGCAGCTATCTGAGCGGCCAGCCACTTCGGTACACGACAGCCTCGGAAGAAAACAGCGCCATCGTTGCCGAGGCCGCACGCAAGGAATTCGGCGTGCAGGTGAACCGTCACGCTGGGCGCGGCAACTGGCATCAACTCGTGCTGAGCGGCAACGGCGACCGATGGCATCCTGCCGGGGTGAACCGCTGGCTTCGTGAGTTGGGCATCTTCAACCAGTGTTCGCACGAGAAGCGTCTGCCGGCTGAGGTGTTCCAGCTATCCAATCGACAGGTTGCTCTCCTGCTGTGCCATCTGTGGGCCACAGATGGGACGGTGCGCACACGCAAGCCTGGAGATCGTGGGTCATCCTCGGTGTTCTTCGCCACCTGCAGCCGCACGCTGGCGGATGATGTCGCGGCGCTGCTGCTGCGTCTCGGCATCGTCGCGCGGATTCGCCGGCAGGAGCCGAAACGCGGAAAGCCGGTGTTCACCGTTTCCGTGTCGGGCAGCGAGGATCAGCGCCGATTCGTGGAGCAGATAGGCGGGTTCGGGCCGCGGATGGTGCAGGTGGAGCGCCTCACGGGCGCGCTGGACGGCAGAATTTCGAACATGAATGTCGATACGCTTCCGCGCGGAGTATTTGGACGCGTTCGCGAGCGCATGGCCGAACGCGGAGTTACCCAGCGCGGAATGGCAGCGGTACGCGGAACGTCATACGGCGGTACGTCGCATTTCTCCTTCGCGCCGTCGCGCGCCGTGGTCGCGGAGTACGCCATGCTGTTGGAAGACGACGCGCTGCGGGATTGGGCGGAGAGCGACCTCTTCTGGGATCGCGTGGTTGAAGTGATCCCTGAAGGCGAGGAGGAGGTGTTCGATCTCACCGTGCCCGGCCCCGCGTGCTGGCTGGCGGATGGTATCGTCAGTCATAACTCGGGCGCCATCGAACAGGATGCAGACGTGATCATGTTCCTGTACAGACCGGAATATTATCACGGGCCGACGGACAAGGAGGGCAACAGCCTGGAGGGCAAGGCCGAAGTCATCGTCGGCAAGCAGCGCAACGGTGCGACGGGGACGATCAGCCTGCAGTTCATCAAGGAGTTCACGCGGTTCGAGAACTTTACGCGGCGCTCGGACGAGTACGGCGGATGACGCGGGGCGGCTGAGGCGCGATGGCAAAGACGCGGACGGCGTACTTCTGCCGCGAGTGCGGCAACGAGACGGCGCGGTGGGCGGGGCAGTGCCCCGCCTGCAACGAGTGGAACACGCTGGTGGAAGAGCCCGCCGCGCCCCGGCGCGCGAAGGCCGCGCCCGGCGCGTCCGCGCGCGCCGGCGGCGGCGCGGTGGCCGCGCCCGTGCGGCTGCGCGAGGTGGAGGGGGCGGAGGCGCCCCGCTGGGCCACCGGCCTGGCGGAGTTCGACTTCGTGCTGGGCGGCGGCATCGTCCCCGGCTCGGTCGTCCTGGTGGGCGGCGAGCCGGGGATCGGCAAGTCCACCATCCTCCTCCAGGTCGCCGGCCGTCTGGAGGGAGCGGGAAAGCGCACCCTCTACGTTTCCGGCGAGGAGTCCGCGCACCAGGTGAAGCTGCGCTCGGACCGGCTGGAAGAGGCGGCGGGCGCCGTCACGCTGCTGGCGGAAACGGAGCTCGACTCCATCCTCCTGCGCGCCGCCGAGCTGGCGCCGCAGGTGCTGCTGATCGACAGCATCCAGACCGTCTACACGCCGGAGCTGGAGGGCGCGCCCGGGACCGTGGGGCAGGTGCGCGAGTGCGCGGCGCGGCTGCAGCGCTTCGCCAAGCAGACGGGGACGGCGGTGTTCATGGTGGGCCACGTCACCAAGGGCGGCGGCATCGCGGGGCCCAAGACGCTGGAGCACATCGTCGACACGGTGCTCTACTTCTAGTCCGCGGGCGGGCTGGACAACCGGGTGCTGCGCGCCACCAAGAACCGCTTTGGCGGGGTGGACGAGATCGGCGTGTTCCGCATGACGGCCGCGGGGCTGTCGCCCGTCGCCAACCCGTCGGAGCTCTTCCTGGGCGAGCGCTCCGGCGGCGCATCCGGATCGGCCGTGGTGGCCACGATGGAGGGGACGCGGCCGCTGCTGGTGGAGGTGCAGGCGCTGGCGGCCAGGGCGGCGTACGGCGCGCCGCAGCGGGTGAGCACCGGGATCGACCAGAAGCGACTCGCGCTGCTGCTGGCGGTGCTGGAGAAGCGCGCCGGCCTGGCCTTCGGGCAGCTGGACGTGTTCCTGAACGTGGTGGGCGGGCTGCGGCTGGCGGAGACGGCGGGCGACGTGGCGGTGGCGGTCGCGCTCGCCAGCAGCGTCTTCGACCGTCCGGCCCCCGCGGACGCGGTGTTCGTCGGCGAGCTGGGGCTGGGCGGGGAGATCCGGCCGGTGGGCCAGGTGGAGCGGCGGCTCTCGGAAGCGGCGCGGATGGGCTTCCGCACCGCGTACCTGTCGCCGCGCGCGGTGCCGCAGACGCTCCCGGCGGGGATCCGCGCCGTGGCCGCGGAGGACGTGCGCGCCCTTGTCGGCCGCATCTTCGGCTGACGTGGGCGCGGCGGCCGTCATCGTCGCCGGCGGGGCGGGGACGCGCCTGGGCGGCCCCGTCCGCAAGCAGTACCTGCAGATCGGCGGCGAGCCCCTCCTGCTGCGCGCCGTCCGCCCCTTCCTGGACCATCCC
>DASTNU010000959.1:0-2185 GCA_035720605.1 Longimicrobium sp.
GATGGATTCAATCAACCGGAAGAATACGTGCGGATCCTCTTCGTCGCGGACGTGATCGGGTCGCCCGGGCGGCGCGTGCTGAAGCAGCTGGCGCGGCTGGTGAAGAACGACGTGCGCGCCGACGTCGTCATCGCCAACGGCGAGAACTCGGCGGGTGGGTTCGGCATCACGCCGGAAACGGTGCGCGAGTTCCTGGACGCGGGGGTGGACGTGATCACCACCGGCAACCACGTCTGGGACAAGAAGGAGATCCTCCCCTTCCTGGACAAGGAGCCGCGCCTGCTGCGCCCGGCCAACTACCCGCCCGGCAACCCGGGGCGCGGCTCCGTCGTCATCACCGTGGGCGGAACGCGGCTGGCGGTGCTCAACCTGCAGGGGCGCACCTTCATGGCGCCCATCGACGACCCCTTCCGCGCGGCGGACGCCCTGCTCGCGGAGCTCAAGGGGCAGGCGGACGTGGTCGTCGTCGAGTTCCACGCGGAGGCGACCAGCGAGAAGCAGGCGTTCGCGCGCTACCTGGACGGGCGCGTGGCCGCCGTGGTCGGCACGCACACGCACGTGCAGACGGCGGACGAGTGGGTGCAGCCCAGGGGGACCGCGCGCATCACGGACCTGGGGCTCACCGGCGGGCTGGACGGCATCATCGGGATGAAGGCGGACATCTCCATCGAGCGGCAGCTCAAGGTGGCGCGCGGGGAGCGGATGCAGCCCGCGGACGGCGAGCTGCACCTGCAGGGCGCGGTGGTGGAGGTGGACGTGGCGACCGGGCTTGCGCGCTCCATCGTGCGCGTCGACGTTCCCTACGAGCGCGTGCTCCAGGGCGAGTTCAAACGGAAGTAGAGGACCGTGGCCAGGATCATCGACGGGGCGGGGATCGCGGCGGAAATCCGCGCGGAGGTGGCGGCCGAGGCGGCGCAGCTGCGCGCCGAGGGCACGGTGCCGGGGTTGGCCGTGGTCCTGGTCGGCAGCGACCCCGCCAGCGAGGTGTACGTGCGCAGCAAGACGCGCGCGTGCCAGGAGGCGGGGATGCACTCGCGCCTGGTGCACCTTTCCGCGCACACCTCGGCGGACGAGCTGTTCGGCACCATCGACGGGCTGAACGCGGACCCGGCGATCCACGGGATGCTCATCCAGCTCCCGCTGCCGTCGCACCTGAACCCCAAGGCGTTCCTGGAGCGCGTCCATCCGGCGAAGGACGTGGACGGCTTCCATCCCATGAACGTGGGCCGCGCCTTCGTGGGCGACCCGGAGGGCTTCGTCCCCGCCACGCCGGAGGGGATCATGGAGCTGCTGCGGCGCGAGCGCATCGACACCCACGGCAGGCACGCCGTCGTCGTGGGCCGCAGCCTGATCGTCAGCAAGCCGCTGGCGAGCCTGCTGATGGCGCCCGGTCCCAACGCCACCGTCACCCTGACCCACCGCCACACGGTCGATCTCGCCCGGTACACGCGGATGGCGGACATCCTGGTGGTCGCCGTCGGCAAGCCGGGGCTGATCACGGCGGACATGGTGAAGCCCGGCGCCGCGGTGTTCGACGTCGGCGTCACCCGCGTGGACGATCCCGCGTCGCCGAAGGGCTACGTGATCCGGGGGGACGTGGATTTCGACGCGGTGAAGGAGGTGGCGTCGTGCATCACCCCCGTCCCCGGCGGGGTGGGGCCGATGACGATCGCCATGCTGCTGCGCAACACCATCACCGCGGCGCGCCGGGCCCACGACCGCGCCCGCCGCCGCGCGAAGGCGGTCGCGCGGTGACCTGGGACCTCTTCACCTCCGCGGCAGAGGCGGCGAAGCAGCCGCCGCTGAACGAGGCGCGCAACGAGGACGCGGCGCGCCGCGTGGCCGCGCGGCAGGCGGACGAGGGCTTTCCGGACCTGCTCGATCCAATCGCCCCAGCGGCGCCGGCGCGCACCGCGAAGACGGCCGGGGCGAAGACGGCCGGGGCGAAGTCCGCGAAGGGGGCGAAGTCCGGCAGGCGCGGGCGATCGGCGAAGTCCGCCCTGCTCGCGGCGCTCGGCCGGCCGGGCGTGGAGGTGGGCTTCGGGATGGAGGACGAGCTCGGCGGTCCGCTGGACCTCGATCCCGACGCGGGCCTTTCGTCCGCCGGCCGCGCGCCGGAGGGGGGATGGACGCCGTCGACGCTGAACGCGGCGGCGCGCCACCTGATCGAGGGGATGTTCCCCCC
>DASTNU010000960.1:0-3315 GCA_035720605.1 Longimicrobium sp.
CGGCTCCCGTCCCGCCTGCGCGCCGCCCGCCCCCGCCGCGAGGGGCTTCGCACCCGCGGCGTTGCCATCCATCCCCGTCTGCATCCACCCTCCCCCGGGGCGCGGGAAGGCAACGGTTTCGCGCCCGGCGCACCACTCAGGTGTTGTTCCACCGACCGACGACTTTTCCCGGAGATAGATGATGCGGACGAACACGATGCGGCGCGGCGCGGCCACGCTGGCGGCGATGCTCGCGGCGGCGGCGCCGCTGGATGCGCAGCAGGTGGCGGACAGCGCCTTCGCCCCGGCGATCGCGCGGCCGGCGTTCGCGGAGGGAGCGGGGCCGGTGGTGCTGGTGGACGAGGGGCACACCAACTTCCACACCACCGACGGGCGCTACTACGCCTTCGCGCGGCTGCTGCGCCGCGACGGGTACGTGGTGCGCGGCCACGGCGGCCCCTTCACCCGCGAGGCGCTGGCGGGGGCGCGGGTGCTGGTGATCGCCAACGCCATCCACCCGCAGAACGCCGCCAGCTGGCAGCTGCCCACGCCCTCCGCCTTCACGCCCGGGGAGATCGCCGCGGTGGAGGCGTGGGTGCGCGCGGGCGGCTCGCTCCTCCTGATCGCCGACCACATGCCCTTTCCCGGCGCCGCGGCGGAGCTGGCGGCGGCGTTCGGCGTGGAGTTCCACAACGGCTTCGCGGTCGATTCCGCCGAGCAGAACTCGACGATGCGCTTCGCGCGCGGCGACGGATCGCTGGCGGACCACCCGGTGGCGCGCGGGCGCGGGCCGGAGGAGCGCGTGGACAGCGTCTTCGCCTTCACCGGCCAGGCGTTCCGGGTGGCGGCGGATGGCGGCGTGCCCCTGCTGACCCTGGCGCGAGGCACGAAGGTGCTGCTGCCGGAGGTGGCGTGGCAGTTCTCCGAGGCTACCCCGCGCATCGACGCGGGAGGGATGCTGCAGGGCGCGGTGCTGGCCCACGGCCGCGGGCGCGTCGCCGTCTTCGGCGAGGCGGCGATGTTCTCCGCGCAGCTCGCCGGGGCACAGCGCCAGCCCATGGGGATGAACAACCCCCGCGCCCCGCAGAACGTGCAGTTCCTGCTGAACGTGATCCACTGGCTGACGGGCGTGATCGGCTAGCCCCGCGCGCGCTGAACCTTGCGGTGTTAGATTTGTACGGTACGTGCAGCGTCGCACGCACGGATGGAGGTTCCATGAAGATCAAAGTCACCGAAGCGGGAGTGGTCATCCCACGTAACATGCTTCCCGACGTCGATGAGGTGGACGTCCGGGTGGAAGGGGAGACAGTTCTCCTCACGCCAGCCCGGGACGACGACCTCATCTGGGAGATGGGGAGCACACCCGTGACCTGCGGATTATCCGACGGTTCGACGAATCATGATCGCTACCTCTACGAAGGTGACGGGTGATCCCCTGTTCCTCGACACCGGCTTCCTCATCGCCCTGAATGCTTCCGATGATCAGCACCACCAGCGTGCGGTAGATTTCTGGCGGAAGCTCGACCGCACCACCTCCCTGCTCACGACGACCTACATCGTCGACGAAGTGGTTACCTTCTTCAACAGCCGTGGCCGTCACGCCAAGGCGGTCGAAATCGGCACTCTCCTGATGACCAACCGGTTGGTGGAACTGGTTCACGTGGATGAGGATCTGTTTCGAGCCGGGTGGACGTACTTCGCAAGGCACTCGGACAAACGATATTCGCTGACGGATTGCATCTCGTTCGAATTGATGCGCAGCAGGGGATTGCAGCAGGTGCTTGCCTTTGATGCTCACTTCGAACAAGCGGGGTTCACGCGTCTCATGTGACGAGTTCGTCTCCGGTAGCGGTTCCACGCCTTCGCTTTCCCCATCTACATTTCGCACGAGCGGTTCGCCGGCGGACGAGCAGGCGGCTGCGGCTGGTTCGTCGACACCGCCGGCTGATAGGCAAGGCCGTCCCACGCTGGTCCTTCCAGCCCGCCTCCGCTACTGTCGTGGAGAGATCCCGACTTCACACGTTTGCTCCCGACCCTGGCGTCCCCATGCGCAGAATCACCGCCGCCGGCCTGCTCGCGCTTTGCGCCTGCGCACCCGCCGCCACTGCCGGCGGCGCCGCGGGCGGCGCGGGCGAGCCCATGCCCACGCAGGTGATCGCCACCGGCGACGGCATGCACGTGATCACCACCGCCGAGACGCGCATGCTGACGCACGACATCAGCGCGCCGGTCGACCGCGTGTGGCAGGTGTTGCCGGAGGTGTACCGCGAGCTGGAGCTCGAGGGAACCGCCAGCGCCGCCACCCGCACCGTCTCCAGCCCGTCACTTTCGTTCACGCGCCGCATCCTGGGCGAGCCGGCCACCCGCTTCTTCGACTGCGGGCGCGGCGAGTTCGGGATGGAGATCGCGAACACGCACACCATCCATCTCACCGCCCGCACCACGGTGCAGCCCGGAGCCACCCCCGCCGGCTCGCGGCTGGAGACCACCATCCAGGCGTTCGCCCGCAGCAACACGGGCGCCAACGCCAGCATGAGCCAGTGCCGCAGCACCGGCGTGCTGGAAGGCCTCATCGCCCTGCGCGTGCGCGAGCGGCTGGCCGGATGAACGAGTGCGTTAGTGCGTTAGTGCGTTAGTGCGTTAGTGCGTTAGTGGATCTGGAGAGGGCGGGCCGCGCGGCGCGGTCCGTCCTCCCTCACTTTTTTTGATGGACCACGCCGCGGCGCGCGCTAGATTGCGTCCGCTGCCTCGATCGACTCTCCCTCGCGCCCCTCCCCATGGACGGCACCATCACCCTGGCCCGCTGGCAGTTCGCCCTGCTCGTGCTGCTGGCGGTGGTCGCGGCGCTGGACCGGATGATGGTGCCCGGCGTGCGCTGGTTCATCCGCCAGCGGACGCTGCGCGTGCTGGAAGAGGTCAACCGCAAGCTCCCGATCGAGATCCAGCCGTTTCGCCTGGCGCGGCGGCAGGTGCTGGTGGACCGGCTGATGAGCGACCCGCGCGTGGTGCAGGCCGTCGCGGAGCACGCCAACGAGCAGCGCGTGCCGCTGGACGTGGCCACCGCGCGGGCGGAGCGCTACGCCCGCGAGATCGTTCCCGCCTTCAACGCCTACCTGTACTTTCGCCTGGGATACGCCGTGGCCCGGCGGGTGGCGCGGCTGCTGTACCGCGTGCGCCTGGGGTGGAGCGACGAGGAGGGGCTGGCGGGGATCGAGCGCGGCAGCACGGTGGTGTTCGTGATGAACCACCGCAGCAACATGGACTACGTGCTGGTGGGCTACTTGGCCGCCCGCCGCGCCGCGCGGAGCTACGCCGTGGGCGAGTGGGCGCGGGTGT
>DASTNU010000961.1:0-6881 GCA_035720605.1 Longimicrobium sp.
GGGGCCCTCCCCCGGCCTCGCTCAGGCTCGTCCACCCCCTCCCGCAAACTGCGCGGGAGGGGGTGTACACTTCGGGCCTGGCGTCCTGTGCGGTCGCGACAGACCCTCCGCATCGCACCAAGCCTTCCCCCACCACTCCTCCCCCGCAGTTCGGGGGAGGGGTCGCCCGCCGTCGCGAGGAACGAGCGAAAGGCCGGGCGGGGGAGAGGGCCTCCCGCGCAGCGGGCGTGGGGTAGAACTTCCCGCTCGCGTGGAGCCTGCCCACCCCCCTCCCGCCACCCCCCATGCCGCTGTTATCTTGCAACGCACTGCCGCGCCGGAACTTGTGCGCGTCCGGCGCGTACTCCCCCCGGCAGTTTCAGACGGCCATCGCACAGACCATCGCCGCCGGGCGCGCCCGGGCCGGCGTTCTCTCGTTTTACCGCGGTCTCAGATGTCTCTTCGCGACCAGGCAGCCCCACCACGGCCCACCACGGCCGCGCCCGAATCGGGCGTGTCCACCGGCAAGCACCTTCCCGACCGCGAGGTCGACGGCTTCTTCACCCCGCGCGCCGTGCGCGTCGGCATCGGCGCGCTGGTGGCGCTCGCGCTGGCGGCGGGGGTGTGGGCGTGGCTGGCCGCGCGCCGGCCGGACCCCGCGCCCATCGCCTACAGCGCGCTGCTGAACGGCCTGCGCCAGGGGAAGGTGGAGTCGCTCGTCGTCCGCCCGGGCGACGTGGTGCTGGGCGAGTGGGCCGGCGCCGCGGGCGACGCCAACGGCGCGGACCCGGACTTCGTGGTCTCCTACCCGCTGCAGGAGGTGGACGGGCTGGCCGCGCGGGCCGAGGCGGCCGGCGTGACCCTTACGCTGGCGGACGCGCCGGGGCACACCACGCCGCGCGCGGTGCTCAGCCTGCTCATCCAGGTGGCGCTGCTCATCGGCGTGGGGTACGTGCTCTTCCGCCACTTCCGCAACACCGGCGCCGAGTCGGAGCTGGGCGGCAGCGGCGAGAGCGACGTCACCTTCGACGACGTGGCGGGCACGCAGGGCGCGGCGGAGGAGCTGCGCGAGATGGTGGACTTCCTCCGCGCGCCGGAGCGCTTCGCGGCGCTGGGGGCGCGCATTCCCAAGGGCGCGCTGCTGGTGGGCCCGCCGGGGACGGGCAAGACGCTGCTGGCGCGCGCCGTCGCGGGCGAGGCGGGGGTGCCCTTCTTCTCCATCTCCGGCTCGGAGGTCACCGGCTTCCTGGTGGGGATGGGCGCGCACCGGCTCAAGACGCTGTTCAAGCGCGCCCGCAAGCACGGCGGGGTGATCTTCATCGACGAGCTGGACGCGCTGGGCGGCAAGCGCGGGCGCAACCGCAGCCACAACGAGGACGACCGCACGCTCAACCAGCTGCTGGTGGAGATGGACGGCTTCGACCCGCTGCACGGCGTGGTGGTGATCGCCGCCACCAACCGCCCGGACGACCTGGACGAGGCGCTGCGCCGCCCCGGGCGCTTCGACCGCGAGATCAGCGTCTCTCCGCCGACGACGGCGGGGCGCGAGGAGATCCTGCGCCTGCACGTGGAGCGGCGCCGCATTCCCCTGCACGGAGAGGTGGACCTGGCGCGCCTGGCCCGGCTCACGCCGGGATCGACGGGCGCGGAGCTGGCCAACCTGCTCAACGAGGCCGCCATCACCGCCGCGCGCGGCGGGGAGCACGAAGTCCGCTGGACGCACCTGGACGCCGCCCGCGACCGCATGCTGCTGGGCAAGGAGCGCCAGGGCTTTCGCGCGCTGGACACGGAGCGCGCCACGGTGGCGTACCACGAGGCCGGCCACGCGCTGGTGGGCGTGCTGTGCGCGCCGGAGGACGGGCTGCACAAGGTGACCATCCAGCCCCGCGGCCAGGCGATGGGCGTGGCGTACTTCTCCCCCAGCGACGACCGCTTCCTGTACCGGCGCAGCTACCTGGAGGCGCTGATCATGAAGGGTCTGGCGGGGCGCGCGGCGGAGGAGCTGGTGTTCGGCCCGGCGGCCATCACCAGCGGCGCGCAGAACGACCTGCAGCAGGTGAACGGCGTGGCTCGCAAGATGGTGTACCAGCTGGGGATGGGACACGAGACCGGGCTGCTGGTGCACGACGGGGAGATGGGGAGCCTGAGCCCCGAGGCGCACGCGCGGATGGACCGCGAGGTGCAGGCCATCCTGGAGCGCCTGTACGCCCGCACCCGCGAGATCGTCGCCGCCAACCGCGAGCCGCTGTCCGCGCTGGCCGTGGCGCTGCTGGAGCGCGAGACGATCGAGGGCGACGAGGCGGTGGAGATCATGGAGGAAGCCGGCGTGAGCCGTCCCGCCTGGCTGGAGGAGGCCGTGGAGGCGCCGCTCTTCGTGAAGGGGTGAAGGGGTGAAAGGGGTGATGATGACGAGGCCCGGGCGATAGTGGTCGCCCGGGCCTCGGTGTTTTTTGAGCCGTCGCCCAGCGCGGACGATGTTCAGTAACGCACTAACGCACTCACGCACTCACGCACTCACGCACTCTCGCACTCTCGCACTCTCGCACTCTTCCGTCGCTGGGGCGCGGACCCTGCATCTCGGCGCGGACCGTTCGCCGCTCCTTCCCGCATCCAGGTCTCCATGCCCTTCTCGCTACACGACTTCGGACTGCGTGAGATGCTGCGCGCGGGGCTGGACCTGCGCCGCCGCACGGCCGACTCGCGTACGCTGGAGGCACTGGCCGGCGAGACGGTGCGCTACTTCTACGACGAGTGCCGGGACGAGGGCGGCGGGCGCGAGTGCGTGCTGGTCCGCTTCTACAAGACCCATCCGTACGGAGAGCTTCCGCCGGAGCTGCAGGCGTTCGCCCGAGGGCTCGCGGTGGGGATTCCCGCGCCGGAGATGCAGTGCCTGACCCTGCTGGCGACGGCGGGCGACGAGCCGGAGTGGAACGCGCGGACCGCGTCGCGCGGGCACCAGGCCATCCCGCTCCCCAGCGCGCAGATGGTGGAGCAGGCGCCGATGATCGCGGAGCTGGTGCGGTCGATGGGGCTGGACGTCAGCGCCGTGGTGGCGCCGCACGCGGAGCTCGTCCCCGCGCTGACCGGCAAGACGTTCAACGTGTTCCACGTGCCGGAAGCGGAGGGCAGCCCGTACATTCCCGCGCAGGACGAGTTCGTGCGCCAGTACCGCGTGCGCTCGGTCGTCGGCTTCGGCGGCATCCTGGTGACGGGAGACTTCTACGCCGTCATCCTCTTCAGCCGCGTCCCCGTCACGGCCGAGGTGGCGAACCGCTTTCGCAACCTGGCGCTGGACCTGAAGCTCGCCATCTCCGCCTCGCCCACGCAGGGGACGTTCGATCCCCCATCCGCCGCCGATCCCCATGGCGCGGAGCCCGCCGGGACAGCGGGAGCTTGAGGATCCTCCGGTCACGCCGTCCACGCCTGATGTTTTTTTCTTGCGCGAGTGGTGATCTTCGGATAATTTTCGGGGCGGAAAGTCGATTCCCTTCCTGTCGATCCCGGAGCCTCCCCCATGGTCATCAGCAAGGCAGCCACCGTCCAGGAGTACCTGGATGAGCTTCCCGAGGAGCGCCGCGCGGTGGTTTCCGCGGTGCGCGACCTGATCGTGCGCAACCTGCCGGAGGGGTACCACGAGATGATCGGCGCCGGGATGATCGGGTACGGGATTCCGCTGGAGGACTACCCGGACACCTACAACGGCCAGCCGCTGGGCTACGCGGGGCTGGCGGCGCAGAAGCACTACTACGCGCTGTACCTGCTGGGCGTGTATGCGGACTCCCGGCAGGAGGCGTGGCTGCGCGACGAGTTCCGCAAGGCGGGAAAGAAGCTCGACATGGGCAAGTGCTGCGTGCGCTTCAAGAAGCTGGACGACCTGCCGCTGGACGCCATCGGACAGATCATCGCCAGCACGCCGCCGGCGGAGCACATCGAGGTCTACGAGGAAGCCCGCCGGCAGGCGAACGCCGCCAGGCAGGCGAAGCGGGCGAAATAGCGGCGCCCCGCCCACGGCGAGTAGACATCCCCGCCGGCCGATCGGATCCGGGCATGCGCAGGGTTCCTTTCGAGGGGTCTTGTGCAACGGCCGTCCGCGACGGAAATTCCCCGCCGACGAACCGCCGCATCGAGGCTGACCGCTTTACCGACGACCGAGGTGACCGATGGGATATCGTGAGGATCCGGAAGCCCGCTCCACGCTGAGGGCCGCTTTCATGGGGCTGGGGTTCGCGCTGGCGTGGCTGCTGGTGGTGTTCCTGATCTCCTTCGGCCTGGCCGGCGGCTTCGGCGGCGGGGGGCACTGACACCGGTCCCCCGCCTCTGGCGAAACGAAGAGCCCGGACGCGCGAGGGTGCGCGTCCGGGCTCTTCGTTCGTCCGGCGATCGGACCGGCGGCCTACTGCTGCCGCAGCTCGACGTCGAACGAGCCCGCGGTCACCTGGAAGCCTTCCAGCACGCCTCCCTCCGCCGGCAGGCAGAATCCGCTGCCGGCGAAGGTGCCGGAGGCACGGCCGGCGGCGAGCGCCGCGACGCGAATGGTGCCCGCGTCCAGGTGGCAGGTGTGCGCCGCCACGGAGCCGGTCGCCTGCCCCAGGTCCAGCGCGATGCTCACGGCCGGGCACTCGTCCTCCCCGCAGTCGCGGTCGATGGCGAGGGTACCCACCGCCGCCGCGGGAACGCTGACCGTGGCCAGGTCGAAGCGGCCGCCGCCGCGCTGGCGGTAGGAGACAACCTCCAGCAGGCCGTCCGCGGCGCGGCGCGCGCCGGAGGCGAAGGTCTGCGTGTTGGGCGCGGAGGTCAGCGCGGGGCTGCCTTCCGCGAGGTAGGAGCCGGAGACGGGGCCGCTGTAGGAGGCGGCCAGGCGGCTCTCGGCCCGCGGCTCCCCCGGATCGGAGAGGCTGTCGCAGGCGGCGAAGGCGGCAAGGGGAAGCGCCGCCAGAAGGATGCGTGGCTTCATCGGGATATCGAAACGCTGGGATGAGATGCGAGGCCGCGAGGGATGTGTGCGGCCGGGCAGGCCTCAGGCAATGCCGGCACCATCCTCCCCCGATCCGCCAACGAATTGCCTCGCAATCACTTCCTACGGATGGCGCCGGCCCCGCCTACGCACCGGCCGTCCCTCCGCGGGGACACGGCAGGGCGCGTTGGGGGTGACATGTCGGCGCGCCTTGCCCGGCGCGGGCGCCGCGCCTAAGCTACGCCGCCTCCAAGTCGGGCCCGGACGCGCACCCGCCGCGCGTCCGGGCCTTGCACAACGCCGGCGCCGCCCGATGCCGCTCTACGACCTCGCTCGTCCCTTCCTCTTTGCGCTCCCGGCGGAGCGGGCCCACCACCTGGGCAGCGCGGCGCTGAACGCCGCGCTGCTGGCGGCGCCCGCGCGCGCCGCGGCCCGCGCGGTGCTCCAGGTGCGCGACCCGGCGCTGGCCGTGGAGCGCTTCGGCATCCGCTTTCCCAACCCCGTGGGGCTGGCCGCCGGCTTCGACAAGAGCGGCGAGTCGTTCAACGCGCTGGGGGCGCTGGGCTTCGGGTTCGTGGAGATCGGCACGGTGACGGCGCTGGGGCAGCCGGGGAATCCCCAGCCGAGACTTTTTCGCCTTCCCGCGGACCGCGCGCTGCTGAACCGGATGGGCTTCAACAACCCGGGCGCCGAGGCGGTGGCCGCGCGGCTGCGGCGGACGGCGATCGAACCGGTCCTGGGGATCAACCTGGGCAAGAGCAAGGCGGCGCCGCTGGAAGAGGCCGCCGCCGACTACCTGCGCACCCTGGAGCTGCTGGAGCCCTTCGCCGCGTACCTGGCCGTCAACGTCAGCTCGCCCAACACGCCGGGGCTGCGCTCGCTGCAGGACGCCGCGCCCCTCCGCGAGCTGCTGCGCGCCCTCCGCACCCGCGCCGCGGAGCTGGCCGCCGCGCGCGGGCATCCGCCCAGGCCGCTGCTGCTCAAGATCGCGCCGGACCTCACGGACCCCCAGGTGGAAGAGGCGGCCGGGATCGCGCTGGAGGAAGGCGTCGCCGGGCTGATCGCCACCAACACGACGGTGTCGCGCGAGGGGCTGCGGACGCCGGCGGCGGAGGTGGAGCGGATGGGCGCGGGCGGCATCAGCGGCGCCCCCGTGCACCGGCGCGCCGTGGAGGTGGTCTCCCTCGTCCGCCGCACCGCCGGCCCGCGGCTGCCGATCGTCGGCGTGGGCGGGATCTTCGGCGCGGAGGACGCGTGGCGGATGATCCGGGCGGGCGCGGGGCTGGTGCAGGTGTGGACGGGCTTCATCTACCGCGGCGCCGGGATCGCCCGCGAGATCAACCGCGGGCTGGCGGACCGGCTGCGCCGCGAGGGGATGCGGTCGCTGGACGAGGCCGTGGGGACGGCGCGCGGATGATCCTCCCCACCGCCCGCACCGCCCGCTTTCTGCGCGCCTACCTGCGCGGCGGCGCCGGCCCGTTCCGCGAAGCAGAGACGCACCTGGAGGTCGCCGGCGAGCGGTGCGAGGCCACGCTCTACCTGCCGCGGCGCCGCGGTCCCGTCCCCGGCTGGGTGGTGCTGCACGGGCTCACCGTTCCCGGCCGCCGCCACGAGGCCATGACCCGCTTCGTCCGCTCGCTGGCTGCGTCGGGCGCGGCGGTGCTGGTGCCGGACGTCCCCGCCTGGCGCGCGCTGCGGCTGGACGTGGATGCCGCGCGGCGGACGCTCGCCGCCGGCGCGCGGTGGCTGTCGGCGCGGCCGGAGGTGCAGCCGGGCGGGGTGGGCGCGGTGGGCTTCTCGTTCGGCGCCACGCACACGCTGATGGCGGCGGCGGACCCCGAGGTGCGCCGGGAGGTGCGGGCGGTGGTGGCGTTCGGCGGATACTGCCACCTGCAGCGGATGCTGCGCTCGCTCTTCACCGGCGAGCACGACGACCGCGACGCGATCT
>DASTNU010000962.1:0-8368 GCA_035720605.1 Longimicrobium sp.
TGGCCGCCCTCCACCAGGAGCCTGCGCTCGCCGTCGGCCCCCTCCACCTCCGTCTTCTCGTGCACCAGCACCAGCGCCGCCAGCGACTCCACCGCCGCGCGCGCCGCCGGCGTGTCGAACGTCACCCGGTGCTTCCGCGGCGCGGGCCAGGGGCGGCGGAGGGCGTTCGGCGCCAGCCCCAGCGCATCGGCCAGCGTCGCGACCTCCGCGCCCGCGCCCAGCACCGCGTCCAGGTGCGCCTGCTCCGGCTCGGAGAGCGTGCCGCGTGACGCGCGGTACGCGCGCATCCGCTCGCGCACGGCGTTCTCCGCGCGCCCGGCCTCCGCGGCGTCGCGCAGCAGCTCCAGGCCGGCCAGCCGGCGCGGCGCGTCCGCGTCGCCCGTCAGCCGGTCCGCTGCGGCGAGCAGCTCGGCATCCGGGAGCTTGCGCAGCCGCTTGAGGGCGGCGGAGCGCAGGTCGCCCGGCTTGCGGGCGAGGAGGTCGATCAGCCGCTCGGTTACGTCCGCGGCGGGGGGCACCTTCTCCAGCGCCTCGAACGCGGCCCCGCGCACATCCGCGGACGCATCCCCCAGCAGCTCCAGCACCAGCCCGCGCCCCTCCGGCGTGAGCTTCGCGACGCGCTTCACCACCGCCATCGGCGCCCAGGGCGAGGGGAGGCCGGCCACGCGGCGGACGAGCGTCTGCCGCTGCCAGGGCTCCATGTCGCGCACGTAGGGAAGGAGCCGCTCCACCGGCACCTTCTCCGCGTTCGCGCCCATCGCCGCCGTCACCTGCGTCCGCTCCAGCACGCGCGCGGTCCACGGCCACACCAGCGCGGGGATGGACTGCGAGCGCTTTGGCAGGCGCGCCATCAGCGACTCCAGCGCGTCGAAGAGCGCCGCGCCGTCCACGCCGCGCGTGGCGTCCGTGCCGAACGCGTCGAGCGCCCGCGCGGCCACCCCCAGGTGGGGATCGCGCAGCGCGCCGGCGAGCGGGGCGATGGAGGGGGACCAGGACGACTGCGCCAGCAGGTGCACCGCCGCGTAGCGCACCTCGTCCGAGGGGGAATCGAGCAGCCGCACCGCCCGGGAGACGGCGGCGTCCACGTCCTCGAAGGCGATGCTCCAGAGCGCCAGGTACGCGCTCTCGCCGTCCGCCTCCGCCAGCGCGGCCTCGCGGGCGGACGCGTCGTCCAGGAAGAGGGAGACGCGCTCCAGCACGGAATCCACCTTTCCCCCGCTGCCGCCGGTCCACTGGAAGCCGAACCAGACGTCCATCGCGCGGACGACGGAGGAGAAGCGCCCCAGCTCTTCCTCGCGGATCAGCCGGATCATCCGCCGGAACGCCTGGGGATGCGCCTCGTCCACGCATTCCAGGATCGACTGCCGCAGCCCCTCCTGGCGCTGCGCGGCCAGCAGCAGCCGCTCGGCGTACTCCCACGCCTCCGGGCGCGCGCTGCCGAGCAGGGCGCGCACCAGGTGCCGGCCCATCTGCCCTACCGGGTGCTCGCCCGCGGCGGACGCCCTGAGGACGGCGAACACCTCGTCGCCCGCGGGGCCGGGAACGCTCAGCGCGCCGGCCAGCAGCCAGCCGATCCCCTCCAGCTCTCCCCATCCCCCCAGGTGCGGCGCCCAGGCGGCCAGCCAGGGGGCGTCCGCGTCGTACTCGCCCGCGGCGACGGCCAGTTGCAGCAGCCACTCGCCGCGCGCCTGCGCCAGCATCTCCGGCGAGCGGCAGCGGAAGGGCCGCCGCGCCATCCCGTCCGGGAACGGGCGCAGGGCCAGCAGCTCCCAGGCGGCGTCCACCGCGTCCGCCATCCCGGGGAGCAGCGCCCGGGCCAGCCGCCGGCGCTCCGCGTCGTCCAGCTTCTGGAACAGCGGGCCGATGCGGTCGGCGTGCTGCCACAGGTACTGGTTGCGCTGGTGGACGTCCCCGGGCCGGAACGCGCGCTCCACGAAGCCGCGTACGCCGCCCGGCGCCTCGCGTCCGACGAGCGAGGCCACCAGGCCGCGCGACGAGCGGAGCCGCTCCAGCACCACGCCGGGGCGGCGGCGGCGCGTGAGCTCTCGTTCGATCTCCTTCGGATCGGGCATGGGTCAGGCGCCGGCGAGAAAGGTGAGGCGAAGGAAGGTGAGGCGGGTGTCGGGGCGAAGGTATACCTGCGCGTCCAGGTCGCGCTGCTCGGTGCCGTCCACAAGCACCAGGTACAGGCCGTCCTGAAAGCCGGTGAGCGCGACGGCCACGGCATCGTCCTCGTCGATCGCCGCTGCATCGCCCGGCGCGGGACGGCCGCCGGGCGCGACGCGGCCCCGCGCGGCCCCGGCCTGGATCTCGGCTTCGGAGAGCACCCGCAGCAGGGCGCCTTCCCGCTCTCGGCGGCGGAACGCGGCCACCTCGGCGCGCACCACGCGCGCGATCAGCTCGCCCAGCGTCAGCCCGCCATCGCCGCCGTCTCCCTGGTCAGGCGGCAGATCGACGGACCAGTCGTCGAGCAGAGGGCGGCGTCTGCCCAGCGCGCGTGTGGTGATGAGAACCATCGGATGGACGAGGAAGGGAACGGAGGCTGTCGAGAAGCTACGCACCGCTTTCGAGGCGGGGAAGGTTTACCTGATCGGGCCTCACACGGAGTCAACGGAGTCAACGGAGTTTGCTCGTGCCGGGTCCATCGATCCTCTCTCATCCCCCGGATGTGCCGCCCGAAGGGGACGCCAGATGCGACGGTGTCCTTGTCCGGAAGGCGTTTCTGCTGTTTATTTAGCAATGTGCTCCGCCCTCCGGGAGCACGCACGACCCTTCACTTGCTGGCCCTCCGATGTCCCGGCGTCGCGCACGTCCACGTCCCCGCAAGCGTCCTCTCCGCTTCCTGCTGCTGCTCATAGCCGTCGCGGCGGGCGCCGTCGTGCTCTGGCGCGGCGCCGCCGTGGGCGACGACGTCGCGGACGCCCTGCTGCCGGATTCGGTGGAGGTCGGGAAGGCGCTTGCCGGCGTGCCCGCGGCAGACTCCGCGCCCGCCAGGCCGCGCCGGCAGATCGTGCCGGACGTGGAGGTGGTGGTCAACATCCCGAGCGGCCGGCTGCAGCTCGTCGCCGGCGACAGCGTGGTGCGCAGCTACCCGATCTCCGTGGGCTCGGCCCGGTATCCCACCCCGCTGGGCAGCTACCTGCTGGCGACGGTGATCTGGAACCCGTGGTGGCATCCGCCCCCGGAGAGCGAGTGGGCGCGCGAGCGCGAGCCCGCGCCGCCCGGGTCGGCCGGCAACCCCATGGGCCGCGTAAAGCTGCACATGGACGAGCTCATCTACATCCACGGCACCAACTCCGTGGGGCGGCTGGGCGCGCCGGCGTCGCACGGGTGCATCCGCATGTCCAACGCGGACGTGGTGGACCTGGCGCAGCGGCTGCACCGCATCGCCGATCCTTCGGTGACCGATGCGAGGCTGGTGGCGCTCTCCCGCCCCGGCCGCGACGAGCGCCGGACCCTGATGCCCCGTTCCATCCGCATGCGCGTCACCTACGACGTCGCGGAATTGCGCGGCGACCGCCTGCACGTCTACCCCGACGTGTACTGGCGGGCCGGGGGCGTGACGGCGCAGGTGCGGGAGGAGCTGGCGCGCGCCGGGATGGACACCGCGCAGGTCCCCGCGCCCGCCATGACGCGCCTGCGGCAGGGCGCGGCGCGCGGCGGCGCCTCGTTCGCGCTGGCGGAGATCCCGTACCTGGAGCCCCTGCCGCCGCTGCCGGACCCGCCGGCCGCCTCGCCGCGCGAGCGGGGCCCGCGCCTGCTGGGGACGCCGGTGGACGGGCCGCGGGAGGCGCCACGCGACACCATCGTGATCTCCAGCGTCCAGCCGGATCCGGGTCCGCAGCCCGAGCCGTTGCCTGCACCCCCCGCGGACGACCCGGTGGATCGGCCGTAACCGCCATGATCGGTTGAGGACGCGGACGAGAAACGAGGACGCAGAGGAGTGGATCATCCTCCGCGTCCTCTTTCTTTTCCACTGCGCCCGCCTTTCCGCGTGTGGACGGGTTGGGCCAACGACATCGGAAGGGTACAGAGGAACAGGGTCAGACAGAGGAAGCGGCGGTCATCTCCTGTCCGCTCCCCTGTTGAACTCTGTTCCTTCGAACCCCGATCCCCCGAGGAGCCGGGATCACGAATCGTCGCCGGAGCCGAACGCGCGGCCCTCGGCGGCGCGGGTGAAGGCGGCGTAGGCCTCCGCCAGCGCCCGGTCTGCCTCGGGGCCGCCGGCTTCGGGCGGCAGCGGGCCCAGCTGCCGCAGCACCGCGTCCGCCACCTCGGCCGCGCGCGGGGAGAAGGCGAGCGACCAGATCTCCGCGCCCGCGCGCCAGAAGTCCGCGGGCGCCGGCGGCTCCGCGGCCGTGGACGCCTCGTCCGGCGCCTCGCCGGCGGGCGCATCCTCCTCCTCGTCCGGGTGCGACGCGCGCAGCTCGCGCAGGCGCGCCAGCAGGTCGTCGCGGGTCCGGCCGCGCCAGCACAGCACCAGGAACGGGTCCGTGTCGAACGCCTCGGCCAGGATGTAGTACGTGGCCGCCACGTGCTTGCAGGGGTTGGCCCAGTCCGGGCACGAGCAGTCGGAGCGCAGCTCCTCCGGCCGCGCGGGGAAGAGCGACAGCCCCGCCGCGGCGAACGCCCGCTCCACGTCGCGCGGCATCTCGCCGGCCAGCAGCGCGGCCAGGAACAGGGCCTCGCCCGCCAGCGCCTCCTCCACCCGCGCCCACTCCCCGTCGCCGAACGGCACCAGGCGGATGCCCACCTCGTACGGCCGGGGCCGCGAGCCCTGCACCCGCGCCGTCACCGCGCCGGGCGCCACCCGCAGGTCCATCACCTGGCCGGAGCGGGCGTAGCTGCGGCCGCGCGTCAGGCGGCTGGCATCCGCCACCTCGCGCAGCGCGGCGATGAAGCGCTGGCTCCACCACGTCTCGCCGATCTCGCCGCGGGTGCTGCGGGCCCGGATGCCGTCCTTCGCGGCGCGTCGCGGCCCGTGCTCGTATGCCCACCAGTCGCTCATCGCCCCCTCACTCCGCCACCGCGTCCGCGGAGAGCGCGACGATCCGCCGCAGCTCGTCCGTGGACAGCTCCGTGAGCCACGCCTCGCCCGTGCCCAGCACGCTGCCGGCCAGCGCCTTCTTTTCCTCGATCACCTGGTCGATGCGCTCTTCCAGCGTGCCGGCGCAGACCAGCTTGCGCACCTGCACGTCGCGGCGCTGCCCGATGCGGAAGGCGCGGTCCGTGGCCTGGTCCTCCACGGCCGGGTTCCACCAGCGGTCGAAGTGGATCACGTGGTTCGCGGCGGTCAGGTTCAGCCCGGTGCCGCCGGCCTTGAGGGAGAGGAGGAGGACCGGCGGCCCGTCCGCCTCCTGGAAGCGCGCCACGAGCGCGTCGCGGTCCGCCTTGCGGGTGCCGCCGTGCAGAAAGGGGATCTCGCGGGCGAACCGCTCCTGCAGGCGCTCCTGCAGCAGGCGTCCCATCTCGGCGAACTGGGTGAAGACGAGCGCCCGGTCGCCCACCTGCATCACCTCGTCCAGCACCTCCTCCAGCCGCTCCAGCTTCCCGGAGCGCCCCGCCAGGGCGGAGCCGTCGCGCAGCAGCTGGGCGGGGTGGTTGCACGCCTGCTTCAGCCGCAGCAGCATGGAGAGCACCAGGCCGCGCTGCTGGATTCCCTCGCTCTCCTGGATGCGGCGCATCAGGTCGTCCACGGTGGCCTGGTAGAGCGACGCCTGCTCGCGGGTGAGGTTGCAGAAGACCTTCATCTCCTGCTTCTCCGGCAGGTCGCGGATGATGCCGCGGTCGGTCTTCAGGCGGCGCAGGATGAAGGGCCCGGCCAGCCGCCGGAGCTGCGCCGCGCGGTCCGGGTTGCGGTAGCGCTCGATGGGGAGCGCGAAGCGGGCGCGGAAGTCGCGCGCGGAGCCCAGCAGCCCGGGGTTCAGAAAGTCCAGGATGGACCACATCTCGGCCAGCCGGTTCTCCACCGGCGTGCCGGTGAGGGCGATGCGCCGCGGCGCGCGGAAGGCGCGAACGGCCTGCGCCTGGCGCGCGGCGGCGTTCTTCACGTTCTGCGCTTCGTCCAGCACCACCCGCCCCCACTCCACCGCGCCCAGCTCGTCGCGGTCGCGGGCGGCCAGCGCGTAGGTGGTGATGACGAGCTCGCTGCCGCGCACCGCCCGGCGCAGCGCGGGGCCGCTGAGCCGCTCGCCGCCGTGGTGCACGTGCACCCGCAGCGCCGGCGCAAAGCGGGCGGCCTCGCGCTGCCAGTTGCCCACCAGCGACATGGGGCAGACCAGGAGCGTCGGCAGCGTCCGCCGTCCGCGTCCGGACTTGAGAGGCCGGGCCAGGAGGAGCGCCAGCAGCTGCACCGTCTTTCCCAGCCCCATGTCGTCGGCCAGGCAGGCGCCCAGCCCCAGCCCGTCCATGAACGCCAGCCAGGAGAGGCCGCGCTCCTGGTACGGCCGCAGCGTTCCCGTGAACCCCGGCGGCGGCGGCACCGGCTGCACCCGCGCGTCGCCGGCGGCGGCCAGCAGCTCACCGAGCCATCCCTCCGCCTCCACCCCCTCCACCGGCAGCTGCGCCTCCGCCCCGCCGGCGCCGGCGGCCAGCCGCATCAGCTCCGCCGCCGTCATCTCGCCGCTGGCGCCCTGCTCGAACAGGCGCAGCGCGGCCGTGATCTCTTCCGGCCGCAGCTCCACCCACTGCCCGCGAAAGCGCACCAGCGGCGCCTTGGCCTGCGCCAGGGCGCGGAACTCGTCGGGCGAGAGCGCCTGTCCGCCGATGGAAAGCTGCCAGTCGTACGCGACCAGCGTCTCCAGCCCGAAGCGCCCGTCGGCCTCGCCCCGCGCGGGCGAGCGGGCCCGCAGCTTCGCGCCCAGCCGCGCGGCGGGCTGTCCCCACCACGGCGGCACCCGCACGCCGAACCCCGCCTGCGCCAGCAGCGGCGCACCCTCGCGCAGGAACCGGTACGCGTCCTCCGCGTCCATCGCCATCCCCGTGGGGCGCGCGCCGCGCAGGGCGGGCTGCAGCACGGGCACCAGCCGCAGCGCGCGCCCCAGGTCCTCCAGCAGCCGCTCCTGCGGCTGCTCCAGCGTCCGCCGGAACACCTTCAGCGCCCCGCGCGCCCGCCACACCTCCGCCGCCGGCACCAGCAGGCTGGGATCGTCCGCCGCCTGGAGCAGGAACTCCAGGCGCCAGGCGTCCAGCTCCGCCCCCGCGTCCATTCGCCCGATCGCGGCTTCCGGATCGGCGGCCTGGAGGACCGGCGCGGTGAGCTGAAAGCAGGTGCGCAGCCCGCCCGCGGTGGACGGGGCCAGGGGACGGCTCCAGGCGCCCAGCGCGGCGTGCAGGGCGTCCCATCCCGTCCCGTCCGCGCACGGCGCGCCCTCCGCCGCGAAGAGGGCGTCGCGCCACTGCTCCGCCGGCGTGCGCCGCACCCCGCGCCGCGCGGCGGAGGGCGCGTGTCCCGGCACCCCCTGGCGCACGCACGCGTCCACCAGCGCGTCCAGCGCGCGCCCCGCCACGTCGTCCGCCGCGGCGGCGGGGGCGTGTGCGGCGCAGGCGCCCGGCATGGCGCGGCGGAGCGCCGCCAGCCGCTCCCCGTCCGCCTCGCCCGCCACCACCGGCCGCCACCGCGCCGTCCACCGGCCGCCGTGCGCGCGCTCCAGCAGCGGCAGCACGCGCCCGCCGGCCGCCAGCTCCAGCGCCAGCTTGGCGAGCTCGCCGAAGGCGCGCACGCTGTCGCCCACCGCCACGTCGTCCTGCCCGGCGGCCGGGAGCGCGAGCAGGGCGTCCAGCGCGCCCTGCCCGGCCAGCGACAGGATGGGGACGGTGTACGCGGCGGCCTGGGCCACCGCCCCCGTGCGGGCGGCCTCCGGCGCCAGGTGCGCCAGCTGCGGCGACGGAAGCGGCGCCCGTCCGCGGGAGGGCAGGTGCAGGGTGATCTCTCCCGCGCCCGCGCGAGCGACGGGGAACCGTTCCAGCAGCGCCCGGCGCAGCTCGGCGGAGGTCGCGGCGAACGGGTGCGGGCGCGGCGCGCGTGGCGTGCGCCCGCGGGGAGGAGCCAGGGATTCCAGGCGATGGGAAGACTCGGCCCACAGGTGCAGGCCGAAAGGACTCCAGCAGGCGTGGACGACGATCACGCGGGTCTTACGAAGAGCGGAATGCGGGGCACGCGGGTGGCTCCCGCGCGCTGGTCACAATGTACACTTGTGGGCGGGATGAGGAAAGGCCATCCATGGCCCGGTGGCGCCGGCCGTACCCTGATGAGCCCCGCCTCCGGAGTTCCATCATCCCGAGTGCCGAGGGAACCATCAGGCGTCGTGCGGCTTCGCCGCGCGCCGGCAATACAGCGGGGCGAAGCGCATCCGAGCGCTCCGCCCCG
>DASTNU010000963.1:0-4340 GCA_035720605.1 Longimicrobium sp.
GGGCGGCTGCGGCGCATCCCCCTGGCCAGCCGCACCGTGGGGGACGCGGCGCTGGCGACCGCGGAGAAGGGGCGGCTGATCTACGAGCACATCCTGCAGAAGATCCGCCTGAAGGTATTCATCGCGCCGCCGCAGGACGAGGACGAGGAGTAGCGCGGGGTGTCGAGCTGCGGGACCGGGGACCGCCGACAGGTGGCCAGGAAACAGGCGACAGCCTGCGACCGCCTTCCGAAATCGCCGTTCTCCCCCCCGGCACAGGTTGCTGGGGAAGGCCGGGGAGGGGGCGCCCGACCCCGCACCAGGCCGTCCGCAGGCCACGCAACGCCCTGTCGTGTATCGACTTCCACCGCCTGCCGGGCCGCATCGCCCGAAACTCGTGGTTCCCCGCGGGGTACGGAGCCCTGCGGACCGACGCCGTCCGATCGCGGACGGCGCCCATCCAACGAGGAAGCCAATGAAGATCGCCAGCAAGCCGGGCCTGTTCGCTCTCGCGCTCGCCGGAGCCGCGGTCGCTGCCCCCGCGGCGCACGCGCAGGCGACGGCGGTGGACTCCGGCACCTTCGTGGTCTACGTGGAAGACCACGAGGTGGGGAGGGAGCAGTTCTCCATCACCCAGTCCGGCACCGGCACGGGCGCGGAGCTGCTGGCCACGGGCCGCGTACGCCTGCGCCTGGCGGACGGCACCCTGGAGCTGGACCCGCGGCTCACGGCGCGGGGGATCGGCGCGGACCCGGTGAACTACCAGGTGGACGTGGGCGGCAACTCTCCCAGCCGCGTCGTCGGCACCGTCGGCGGCGGGCGGTTCAGCGCCAAGATCGTCACCGCCACGGGCGAGCAGCTGCGCGAGTACGTCGCCAGCTCGGGCGCGGTGGTGCTGGAGCAGGGGGTGGCGCACCACTACCACTTCCTGGCCCAGCGCACCCACCAGGGCCGCGTCCCCGTCATCATCCCCAGCGAGAACCGGCAGGTGATGGCCACCGTCGCCAGCCGCGGCGAGGAGACGGTCACCGTCAACGGCGCGCAGGCCACCCTCTTTCACCTGGTGGTGCACCCCGCCGGCGGCGACGAGCGCCACGTGTGGGTCGATGCGCTGAACCGCGTGGTGCGCGTGGAGATCCCCACCCGCGCCTACCGCGCCGAGCGCACCCGCATCCCGCAGTGACGCGCTCTCCCGACTGACCGATCGCAGCGCCGGCGCATCCGCTCCGGCGCTTCGTCGTTCCGCCCTGCGGCGCTCCGTCCGGCCTCCCGGGGCCGGCGCTCGCGAACGGCGGCCAGGGCGGACCGCGCACGGTCGGCGCGGAGCCCGCTCCGTCCAGCGGCAAACGCTTGCCACGCAACGACTCCGCCGTTTACTTTCCGCTCTGCACCCGTCACAGGCCAGCCGCGCCCGCGCGCGACCCAGCCGGAACAGCCTTCCCGAGCTCATGACGCAATCGCAGCCGCACGCCGGCGACCCGGGACGCGCCCCGGTCCCCACCTTCTTCGACCCGTCGTTCGAGCGCCTGCCCGCCCCGGTGGCGGGGGAGACGGCGGGGCCGGGTCCCGTGCTGCTGCTCTTCGACCGCGCCGCCGACCGCAGCTGGGCCGCCGACGCCGCCGTCTCGCTGGCCACCGGCTGGCACGCCGCCGGGCGCCGCACCGTCCTGGCGGACCTGTGCCTGGAGGACCCGTTCCTCCACGAGCGCATCGGGATGCCCAACCAGGACGGCGTGGTCGACATCTTTCTCTACGGCGCCTCGCTGGCCCGCAGCGCGCGCGCGGTCCCCGGGCGCGGCTTCTACCTGATCTCGGCCGGCACCTACGAGCCGGACCCCGGCGCCGTGCTGCGCAACCCGCGCTGGGAAAAGATCGTGGCCGGGTTCCGCGACAACAACGCGGCCCTCCTGCTCTTCGTCCCCTCCGACGCGCCGGAGCTCCCCACGCTGCGCCGCTTCGTGGACGAGGTGATCCTGCTGGGCGGGTCCGAGGGAAGCAACCCGCTCCCGGCTGAGCTCGCCGACCGGTTCGCGGTGCGTGCCTGGCTCACGCCGCCGCGCCGCGACGGAGGCGTCGCCGCCGCGCCCGCCGCGCGCGCTTCGTCTCCCGCGGAGCGGTTCCGGGACCCGGAGCCCGCGCCCCCGATGTGGGCGCAGCCCGGCCTGGCCGCCGTCCCCGACGCGGGCGAGGAGCTGCACCACTCCGCGGAGACCGTGCACACCCCGGCGAAGGAGATCCCCGTCCCCGGGCCGGACTGGCGCGAGGCGGAGGAGCCGGTGAGGAAGCGCCGCCGGGTCTCGCCGCTCCTCCTGCTCCTCCTGCTCGTGGCGATCCTGGCCGCGCTGGTGTTCCTGGGGCCGCAGTACATCCCCGGGTTCCCCGACCTGCTCGCCTCCACCACGAGGCAGGCGGAGCCCGCGCCGGAGAAGGCCCGCCCCGCCCCGGCCGTTCCCGCGAGTCCGGTGACGGCGGCCGGAGCGGTGCTGCCGTACTCAGTGCACGTGGCCGGCTTCACCTCGTGGGACGCGGCGTCCGAGTTCGCCTCGCGCATGTCGCGGCGCTTCAGCGAGGCACAGTTCTTCATCGTCCCCGAGGTGGACGACCAGGTGACGTACTGGCAGGTCATGGCGGGGATGGCATCCGACACCAGCGCCGTCACCACCCTGCGCGAGCGCCTGATCGCCGAGAACGTGATCGAGGAGGGCGTCGCCGCCGACCGCTGGGCGCTCATCCAGCACCGCCCGCTGGCCTACGAGGTGGGCGAATACCCCGCCGAGACGCAGGCACGCGCGCGCGCCGACTCGCTGAGCGGCCGCGCGATCCCCGCCTACGTGCAACCCGTGCCCTACACCGACGGCAGCGAGCGGTGGAAGGTGTACGCCGGCGCCTACAGCGATTCGGCCAGCAGCGCGCCCATGCGGGAGCTGCTCACCGGCGCCAGCATCGAGCCCCGGCTGGTGGAGCGCACCGGCCGGCCCCCCGCAAGTCCGAAATGAAGCTCCGCTCGCTCCACCTCCACGGCTTCAAGTCGTTCCCCGACAAGACGGTGCTGGAGCTGCGCGACGGCGTGACCGCCATCGTGGGCTCCAACGGCTGCGGCAAGTCCAACACCGCCGACGCCGTGCGCTGGGTGCTGGGCGAGACGCGCGCGGGGGCCCTGCGCAGCGCCAAGATGGAGGAGGTCATCTTCCAGGGCACCATCCGCCGCCGCCCGCTGAACTACGCGGAGGTCTCGCTCGTCTTCGGCAACGAGGACGGCGCGGTGCCCATCCCGCAGAGCGAGATCGAGATCTCCCGCCGCGTCTTTCGCGAGGGGGGCAGCGAGTACTTCCTGAACCGGCAGTCGTGCCGGCTACGCGACGTCCACGACCTGCTGCGCGACACCGGGCTGGGGAGCGACGCCTACTCGATCATCGAGGCGGGGATGATCGACGCCATCCTGAGCGAGCGGCACGACGAGCGGCGCGCCATGTTCGAGGAGGCCGCCGGGATCGGGCGCTACAAGGACCGGCGCAAGGCCGCGCAGCGCCGGCTGGAGGCGGCGGAGGTCGATCTCGCCCGCCTGAACGACCTGGTGGCCGAGATCGAGAGCAAGGTGCGCGCGCTGGCCCGCCAGAAGCGCCGCGCCCAGCGCCACGCGGAGCTGCAGGCGCGGCGGCTCGATCTCGAGATGGCGCTGGCGCGGGCGGATTCGGAGGCGCTGGCGGCCGCGCTGGCGGAGGGCGAGCGGCGGCTGGCGGCGCTGGAGCGCGAGGCCGGCGAGGCCGCCACCGAGCGCGCCACCGCCGAGGCGACGCTGGAGGAGCGGCGGCTGGAGGCGGCGGAGGTGGCGCGGCAGCGCACCGTGGTCGCGGGGCGGCTGGAGGAGGTGCGCCGCCGGCTGGACACCCGCGAGCGCGAGATCCTGCTGGCCGACGAGCGCCGCTCGCACGCGGAGATGCGCATCGCCCAGCTGGTGCGCGAGCGCGGCGAGCTGGCGGAGCGCGCCGGGCGGCTGGCGGCGGAGGCGGTGGAGCTGGAAGGACGGGTGTCGCACGCGGCCGCGCGGCTGGAGGGGGTGCGCGAGCGGCTGGAGGCGCGGCTGGAGGAGAACGAGGCGTTGCGGGCCACCCTCGCCTCGCACCGCCAGGCGACGGACGCCGCCGCCGCGGCGGCGCGCGAGCTGGCGCGGGAGTTCGCCGCGGCGGAGGGCGAGCGCGCCGCCGCCGAGCGCCGCCGCGACGAGGCGGCGCAGCGCATCGCCGGGCTGGCGGAGCAGGAGACGCAGCTCGCCGTCGAGATCGCCATGCTGGACGAGCAGACCGAGCTCTGGTCCGGCCAGGGCGAGGCGCTGCGCGACCGGCTGAACGCCGCCGTGGACG
>DASTNU010000964.1:0-4672 GCA_035720605.1 Longimicrobium sp.
ACCTGCACCTGGACTCCGCCACGGTGGCGGGCGGGCTGATCCACGACGTGGTGGAGGACACCTCGGCCACGCTGCAGGACGTGCGCGACGCCTTTGGCGACGAGGTGGCCACGGTGGTGGACGGGCTCACCAAGATCGCCAAGGTGCAGTTCCGCACCAGCACCGAGCAGCAGGTGGAGAACTTCCGCAAGCTGCTGCTGAGCATGGCGCAGGACGCCCGCGTGATCCTGATCAAGCTGGCGGACCGGCTGCACAACATGCGCACGCTGGACTACCTGCGCGAAGAGAAGCGGCGCCGCATTGCCCAGGAGACGCGCGAGATCTACGCGCCGCTGGCGCACCGGCTGGGCGTGGCCGCCATCAAGTGGGAGATGGAGGACCTCTGCTTCAAGTACCTGGAGCCGGAGGCGTACCGGGACCTGGCGCGCAAGGTCGCCGAGAAGCGGCGCGAGCGGGAGGAGTGGATCGAGAACCTGCGCGTGCCCCTGGAGGGGGAGCTGCGGGCGGCGGGGATCGAGGTGGAGGTGACGGGCCGGCCCAAGCACCTGTGGTCCATCTATCGCAAGATGGTGCAGCGGGAAAAGAGCTACGACGAGATCTACGACCTGATGGCGGTGCGGGTGATCGTGGACACCATCGCCGACTGCTACCACGCGCTGGGGGTGATCCACAACCGCTGGACCCCGCTCACCGAGCGGTTTCACGACTACATCGCCACGCCCAAGAGCAACATGTACCAGTCGCTGCACACGACCATCTTTGGTCCGGGCGGGCGGCTGTACGAGATCCAGATCCGCACCCGCGAGATGCACCGCACCGCGGAGTACGGCATCGCGGCCCACTGGAAGTACAAGGATGGCCCGCGCGGCGACGACGTGGACGAGACGCTCACCTGGTTCCGCCAGGTGCTGGAGTGGCAGCAGGAGACGAAGGAGCCGGAGGAGTTCATGGAGTTCCTCCGCATCGACCTGTTCCAGGACGAGATCTTCGTCTTTACCCCCATGGGCGACGTGAAGCAGCTGCCCAAGGGGGCCACCCCCATCGACTTCGCCTTCACGGTGCACACGGAGGTGGGGCTGCACTGCGCCGGGGCGCGGGTGAACGGCCGGCTGGGGCCCATCAGCCGGGAGCTGAAGAACGGCGACCAGGTGGAGATCATCACCGACGCCAAGCAGCGCCCCTCGCGCGACTGGCTGGCGTTCGTGAAGACGGCGCGCGCGCGCAACAAGATCCGCCAGTGGATCAAGGAAGAGGAGTTCGGCGACAGCCTGCGGCTGGGGCGCGACTTCATCGAACGGGAGATCCGCAAGGCGCGGCGCGAGAAGGTGTCGGAGGAGCGCTTCAACGAGGCGGCCAGGGCGCTGGACCTTCCCGACGCGGACCACCTGTTCGCCGCGCTGGGCCGGGGCGACCTGGGCCCGTCGGCCGTGATGCGCGCGCTGTGGCCGGAGACGGTGGAGGAGGCGCCCAAGCAGCCGTCTGCGTTCGAGCGGCTGGTGTCGCGGGTGCGCGGGGAGCAGGCCACCGCGCCGCTGCGGGTGCAGGGGATGAGCAACCTGATGGTGCGCTACTCCCAGTGCTGCCAGCCCGTGCCCGGCGACAAGGTGATCGGCTACGTGACGCGCGGGCGCGGGGTGAGCGTGCACCGCATCGACTGCCCCAACATCCTGCAGCTGCGCGAGCACCCGGAGCGGCGGGTGGAGATCGACTGGGAGGGCGACGGGGCGGACCGCTACTTCGTGCGCCTGGCCATGGACGGCACCGACCGCCGCGGCCTGTTCGCCGACATCGCCAGCGCGGTGTCCGCCACCAACACCAACATCAAGAGCGCCGACATGAACGCCGACGAGCACGGCATGCGCGGCGAGTTCGTGGTGGAGATCGAGAACCTGGCGCACCTGAACCGGGTGCTCGCCGCCATCAAGAAGGTGAAGGGCGTGGTGCGGGTGGAGCGGCGGGAGCAGCCGGACGAGCCGGGGGCGAGGGAGTAGGGAACAGGGAATAGCCTTCAGGAGAAGGGGCTGCACACGGAGCGTCGTCCACTGCCGTCGCCGAATTGCGGGGTGTGAACGCCGGTTTTTCTTCGGGGTACAGACGGGGTTGGATTCTCAGAGCCCGCTGCCCCGACCAGAGAGGAAGTCGATGCCGTTTGAACTGGTGTCTCCGTTCTCCCCCGCCGGCGACCAGCCGCGGGCGATCGGCGAGCTGTCGGAGGGGCTGAAGCGCGGGGACAGGTACCAGACGCTGCTGGGCGCCACCGGCACCGGCAAGACGCTGACGATGGCGCACGTCATTGCGCGGCACGGCAGGCCGGCGCTGGTGATGAGCCACAACAAGACGCTGGCGGCGCAGCTCTACGGCGAGATCAAGAGCTTCTTTCCCCGCAACGCCGTCGAGTTCTTCATCAGCTACTACGACTACTACCAGCCAGAGGCGTACGTCCCCAGCACGGACACGTACATCGAGAAGGACTCCTCCATCAACGAGGACATCGAGCGGCTGCGCCTGCGCGCCACCAGCTCGCTGATGGAGCGCGACGACGTCATCATCGTCTCCTCCGTTTCCTGCATCTACGGCCTGGGCGATCCGCAGGAGTACCGGGCGCAGATGCTGGTGCTGGCGCAGGGGCAGGAGATCACCCGCAAGAAGATCCTGGAGGGGCTGGTCGCCATCCAGTACAAGCGCAACGACGCGGCGTTCGAGCGCGGCAACTTCCGGGTGCGCGGCGACACGGTGGAGGTCTACCCCGCGTACGAGGAGCAGGGGGTGCGCATCGAGCTGTGGGGCGACGAGATCGAGCGCATCTCCCGCTTCGACCCGCTGACCGGCGACACCATCGCCACCATGGAGCGGGCGGCGATCTTTCCCGCCACGCACTTCGTGACGGCGCGCAACAAGCTGGAGCGCGCGGTGGACCGCATTCGCCGCGAGCTGGACGGGCGGCTGAAGGAGCTGCTGGGCGCGGGAAAGCTGCTGGAGGCGCAGCGGCTGGAGAGCCGGACGAACTTCGACATCGAGATGATGCTGGAGATCGGCACCTGCTCGGGGATCGAGAACTACTCGCGCCACATCGCCGGGCGCGAGGAGGGGGAGCGGCCGGCCTGCCTGTTCGACTACTTTCCCGAAGACTTCCTGGTCATCGTGGACGAGAGCCACGTCTCCGTCCCGCAGATCGGGGGGATGTACAACGGTGACCGGGCTCGCAAGCTGACGCTGGTGGAGCACGGCTTCCGGCTTCCTTCGGCGCTGGACAACCGGCCGCTCAAGTTCGACGAGTGGGAGGAGCTGGTGCCGAAGGCGGTGTTCGTCTCCGCCACGCCGGGCGAGTACGAGTTCCGGAAGAGCGGCGGGGTGGTGGTGGAGCAGATCATCCGCCCGACGGGGCTGCTGGACCCGGTGGTGGAGGTGCGCCCGGTGCGCGGGCAGGTAGACGACCTGCTGGCGGAGATCCGCGTGCGCGAGGCGCGCGACGAGCGGGTGCTGGTGACCACGCTCACCAAGCGGATGTCGGAGGACCTGACGGACTTCTTTCACCAGAACGGGGTGCGCGTGCGCTACCTGCACAGCGACATCCAGTCGCTGGAGCGGGTGGAGATCCTGCGCGACCTGCGGCTGGGCAAGTTCGACGTGCTGGTGGGGATCAACCTGCTGCGCGAAGGGCTGGACCTGCCGGAGGTGTCGCTGGTGGCCATCCTGGACGCGGACAAGGAGGGCTTCCTGCGCTCCGCCAGCTCGCTCATCCAGACGGTGGGGCGGGCGGCGCGCAACGTGGAGGGGACGGCCATCCTGTACGCGGACAACGTGACCGGCAGCATGCAGCGGATGATCGACGAGACCAACCGCCGCCGCGTGCTGCAGCGCCAGTACAACGAGACGCACGGCATCATCCCGCAGACGGTGTTCAAGTCCGTGGCGGAGATCGAGGGCGCCACGCGGGTGGCGGACGCGCGCACGAAGGCGCAGGAACCGGCGAGCGGGCTGCTGCGGGTGGCGGAGCGCAGGGTCCCCGCCGGCGCGGGGAAGAGGTCGCCGCAGGAGCTGCTGAAGGAGATCGAGCAGGAGATGCGCGACGCGGCGGCGCAGCTGGACTTCGAGCGCGCGGCGGTGCTGCGCGACCAGTACCTGGAGCTCAAGGCGGAGATGGACGGCGCCCGCCCCGGCCCGCAGCGGCGCTCCGTATCCGCGCTGCGGGGGTGAAGGAGGGATGCAGGCGGTGCTGACGGAGGAGGCGCTGGCGCGCTGGGGCCGCCGCATCGGCGCGGAGGCGCGCACGCCGCTGGTGATGGCGCTGCGGGGGGACCTGGGGGCCGGCAAGAGCACGCTGGCCCGCGCGGTGGCCCGCGGTGCGGGGGTGGAGGGCGACGTACCCTCGCCCACCTTCAACCTGGTCTTTCGCTACGACACGCCGCGCGGGGTGCAGGTGCACCACCTGGACCTGTACCGGCTGGAGCGCGCGGACGAGGTGTGGGAGCTGGGCTGGGCGGAGCTGGGCGGCGCCGACGACCTGGTGCTGATCGAGTGGCCGGACCGCGCGGAGGCGCTCCTTCCCGCCCCTCGCTGGGAGGTGGAGATCGCGGACGAGGGCGACCCTGCGGTCCGCCGCGTCACCGCGCACCCCGTGGGAGAGGCGCCGCCGCTGCCGGGGTTCCCGGACGGAGGCGGGGCGTGAGCG